>QIAR01000001.1 GCA_003225595.1 Acidobacteriota bacterium
AATCTCAACCAGTCCGGCCTGGCGGCGGAGAACCTCAAGAAAGCCTACGAACTTCGCGAACGAGTGAGCGAGCGGGAACGCTTCTATATTGAAGCCACCTACTATGGCTTCGTCACCGGCGAGGTGGAGAAGGCAAACCAGAGCTATGCGCAACTGGTGCAGGCTTATCCAGATGATTTTGCCGCTCACACCAATTTAGGTAACAACTTGAACCTTCTGGGCCAGTACGAAAAAGCTGCCGTCGAAACACGGCTAAGCCTCCAAACTGCGCCGGGCGGCGTGGCCTACAGCAACCTAATGGCCTCATATCTCGCCCTCAATCGACCGGATGAGGCCAAAGCCGTATTTCAGGAGGCGCAGAATCGTAAGCTCGACATTCCATATGTTCATCTGGCCCGCTATTACCTGGCTTTTCTGCAGGGCGACGCCTCCGCCATGCAGGAGCAGGCGGCGTGGGCAATGGGCAAGGCCGGAGCGGAAGATTGGATAATGTCCATGCAGGGAGACACTGAGGCTTATTATGGTCGACTGGCCAAGGCTCGTGACTATAGCCAACGAGCGGTGGAGTCGGCGAAGCGCAACAACGCTAAGGAGACTGCGGCTCTCTGGCGGGCGAATGAGGCCCTGCGGGAAGCCGAGTTTGGCAATGCGGCCCGGGCTCGCCAGGGCACAACCGACGCTCTGGCCTTGAGCGCAGGACGGGATGTGGAGCTTTTGTCGGCTTTGGCGCTTGCCCGCGCCGGGGACGTCGGGCAGTCGGAGAAACTGGCGGAGAAGCTCAACCGCGATTATCCCCTCGACACCACGATCCAGGGTTACTGGCTGCCGACTGTGCGGGCGGCACTGCAACTCGATCGGGGAAACAGCCAGCGGGCGATTGACGTGCTGCAGCGGGCCTCAAGCTACGAATCAGCTGAACCTTTGCCCTTCCAATACTTCGGCTCCATCTATCCAGCCTACGTGAGGGGTGAGGCGTACCAGAAGGCGGGCCGGGGGCTGCAGGCCGCCGCCGAGTTCCAGAAGTTCCTCGATCATCGCGGCATCGTGATGAACTCTCCGCTGGGAGCGCTGGCCCACCTGCAACTGGCGCGCGCCTACGCCCTCACAGATGACAAGTCAAAATCGCGTGCCGCCTACCAGGACTTCTTTGGCCTGTGGAAAGATGCCGACCCTGATATTCCGATCCTGAAGGAAGCCAAAGCGGAATACGCGAAGCTGAAGTGAGCGGACCTTCTGCTTCCGAACTGGGGTTCTGTCACAGACTCTTGGTTAGGTAGGAACATCGAAACGGCGGTCTATTGCTGTGCATCAGCGGTCGGGCGCGTTGTTCCGCCGCTTCAATTTCGGGCGATCATTGTCGTCGGAACTCTTCCCCTCATCGCTGGCATTGGGATGAGAAGCTCGCCTTAGCGTTGGACGCATCTCCCGACCCTGGTCGATCTTGTGTCGGTTCTCGATTGCCGCCAGCCGCACCTTCACATCCTCAAACTCCGACGTATCTACCTTGTACTGTTCGCGCGCCGGCAGCACGGTATTGATTTCAGCTTGCGACTTGGCAATCCGGTCAGGCGTCTGCGGGTGGGTGGAGAATGCTTTGGCCACTCTGCCAGTTTTCTGCTTCTCCAGATTCTGCACTTTTTCAAAAAAAGCGGTGAAAGCCTGGGGATCGTATCCGGCTTTGTACATGTACTCGAGGCCAAGATAGTCAGCCTCGGATTCAAAGCCTCGTGTGAACTTCAAAAAAGTCAGGGGCATCCCTAGGCCCGCGGCGTTCCGCACTGCATAGCCGATACCACCTCCCACGAAGATCAGCGGCACTGAGGCCAGATTCATCAACTGGCTGCGGGTGTTCTCACGGGCGGCATGGCAGGCCGCCACATGCGCGATTTCGTGTGCCATGACGCCAACCAATTCAGCTTCGTTGTCGGCAGCCAGGATCAAGCCGGAATCGACATAGAAGAAGCCTCCGGGCAACGCGAATGCATTGATGTCATCAGAATCCACCACCTTGATAGTGAACGGCACAAGGGAATCGGAGTTCCGTACGAGGTTCTGACCAATACGATTGATGAATTCGGTAACTGCCGGATCGGTGACGAACTTGGAGGTGGTTTCAATCTGCTGTGCAAACTCCTTGCCCATCTGGATCTGCTTTTCCAGGCTATACCAGTTCCCCAGACCGCGTCCGCAACCCACATTGCGGTTACCGATGGCATTGATATCTCGGATGCTGCCTCTCTGAGGAGCCTTGACGGGATTATTGGCAGGTTCACCCGGGATGGAATCCTGTGCTGCCGCAAAGGTGCTAGCAAAAATGAAGAAAAATGTAGCGACTAGGGATGTAACGGAATACTTCATGGCATACACCTGACAGGAGAGACTACTTCTTATCACTTAGACGCCGGAGAAGCAAGACGGAGTTATCGCAAGCCCGTTTCTAGCGAAGATTTGGGAGTTAGTTGTAGCACGCAGGCAGCACACGTTCTGGCTTTCTGGGCGCGTTGTCCCCATATCCGGCAGTGGCTTTGGGCAATGGGTACGCAGCCGACACCGGCCCAGTGCCCCGTCCCACGCTCTCTCAACCTCCGCCCGCCCGCAGTGTCCAGAAAAAACCCAGCGTCAGCGCAATCAAAATGAACGTCGTCGCCCAAGCGACTACGTTGTAAGCCCGAGAATTCACATAGCTGCTCATCAGTTCTTTCTTATTGATCAGGAGGAGCATGAAGATCAGCACGAACGGCAGGACAATTCCGTTTATGACTTGAGAGAGGATGGAAATCCTCACTAGAGGCAAGTTCGGGTACAGGATCACCCCGCCACCGGCGACGATAAGGATCGTATATAGCCAGTAAAATACCGGTGCTTCGCCGAATTTCTTTCCCACTCCTGACTCAAATCCCAATCCCTCGCAAACCGTGTACGCAGTCGAAAGCGGCAAAATAGAAGCCGCGAACAAAGATGCATTGAAAAGGCCCATGGCGAAAAGGATATACGCGTAATCGCCGGCCAGAGGGCGCAGCGCCTGGGCGGCATCGGCTGCATCCCGGACATCGTGATGCCCGTGGACGTAAAGCGTGGCCGCACAGGCCACTACGATGAACCATGCGACGATCACCGCGAAGACGCAGCCAGAAATCACATCCAGCTTTGAGGTCCTGTATTGCCGGCGTGTCACGCCTTTTTCCACGATTGATGACTGAAGATAGAACTGCATCCAGGGCGCAATTGTGGTCCCTATGAGGGCAATGACCATGTAGAGGTAATTGGAGTGCCGCAACTGGACAGCCTTAGGAGGCGTTACCGTCGCCAGCAGCGACTCAATCCAATCCGGGCGCGCCAGAAAACCAGCCAGAAGATAGGTGATGTAGAAAAACGAAGCAACCAGGAAGATTTTTTCCACGCTCTTGTACTGGCCCTTGACCACGATCAGCCAGACAATCACGGTGCAGATGGGGACCGTTATGTACTTGGAAAGGCCGAATAACTCCAGGCTTCCGGCAATGCCGGCGAATTCACCGACGATGTTCCCGAAATTGGTGAGGATCAGGCCGATCATCATGAAGAAGGTGATCCGGAACCCAAATTCCTCGCGGATCAAGTCGCTGAGACCCTTGCCAGTGACTGCGCCCATGCGGGCCGACATCTCCTGAATGACTATTAAAGCCACCACCGTAGGAATAATCGTCCACAACAGCACGTAGCCGAACTGTGCTCCGGCAGAGGAGTACGTCCAGATGCCATTGGCATCGTTGTCGACGTTCGCGGTAATGAATCCCGGACCAACTACGGCTAAGAACAGCAGGATCCGGATCTTCCAGCGTCTCAGGAACCTCATTGGCACAGTTCACAAACATAAGTGGACAAACGACCGAACAGAATAAATGGAGAAGAAGGGTTCTGGATAGACGAAAATCCGAGGACGTTCTACGTTGTCTTTTTTGTGATCGCTCGTCGAATCGGAACGCGTGACTTGGCGCTTAGAATGCGATTGCGATCCGCGTCGGCGACTTACAAAAGGACGGCCCCCAGGCACCCTGCCGGTCTTGCGGAGCGCTTAGTAAGTTACAGCTTCGCCCGCAACAGGCTGATCACATCGTCAGAGGTAATCACGCCCGTGAGCTTTCCATCGTCATCCACGACTGGCAGCGTGAGCAGGTTGTATTTGTCAAACAGTTCGGCCACTTCTTTTTCTCCTGCACCCGCGTGACAGGAGATCAGAGGCTCCTGCGTAAGAGAGAGCAGAGGCGTGTTCTGCTCGGCCAGCACCAGCTTGGCTAACGGAACCGCACCCGCGAGTCTTCCTTTTTCGTCGAGCAAGTAAATCGTACTGACGGTCTCCACACCGCCTTCAAAGTTGCGCAGAGTTTCTATGGCATCGTGCACCGTGGCGTTCAGGGGCAGCGCCAAATATTCGGTGGTCATGCGACCGGCAGCGGTGTTTTCCTTGAATTCGAGGAGTTCGGTGACTTCCTTGCGCTCTTCCGGCTCCATTTGCACCAGGATCTCTTCGGTTCGATCCTGGGGCAGGTCGGCGAGCAAGTCGGCCGCCGCATCAGGTTCCATCTCTTCCACAATCTCGGCGGCGCGCTCGGAATCCAAGGATTCAACGATCGCCTTCTGTACCTTAGGCTCGACTTCTTCCAGCGCCTCGGCTGCCACCTCTTCATCGAGAGTCTCGAATACGGCTTCGCGCTCGTCGGGGGCCAGTTCTTCCACAATATCGGCAATGTCGGCCGGATGCAGCTTGGCAAGGCGCTCGTGCGAGATCTTCAGCTTCACACGGCGGGCGGGGTCAGTTTCGATTAAATCCACGAACTCCCAAGGGATGGTCTTAGGTGGTATTTTGCGCAACAAAACGTTCAAAGCTGCTGCCGGCACAATACCTTTCAGCAGCCGGCGCACAGCTCCGCGGGCGCCCACATCGACGGAGGCGATCTTCAGCACCGTCCGATTGCCCGCCGATTCCTGATGCAGGTCAACGTCATTCACGCGGACGACCTTGCGACCGTATACGTCAATGACTTGCTGGTCGAGAAGGTCGCGTTCTAAGAGCAGCAGGCCCTCAGCACCGTCGGTTGGGGGCCATTCAGAAGCCGAGTTGACGGCTCGGATGCCGCCATCGATTGAAGCTATAGAAGTGACCGGCAGCATGCGGTCGCCGTGTTTGGTCTTGACGATCAGCATGGCCACACGCGTGCGGTCTTCGCCTGGGGCGAGGGCAACTTCGCGCACACGGCCGCTTGGCTTGCCGGAGGCATCGAATACCGGCGCACCCAATAGTTCGGTAAGCGCAACCGTGGCCATGGTTGTGAGAATACTCAACCGTCAACGCGGAATCCAGATGGCTACAAGATTTTTCGTCCTTCGGGGAGAAGGGGATTTTCGCTTGTCCGTCCAACTGCCCGCGTTGACAATTGCGGCTTGGAGGGGCAAACTACCGCATTCGCCAATGAACTGCTCCCTGCTCGATAAGCAGGGTATTTGGCGAGATGTTCAGGCTGGCGAAGTTCTGAGTCTTCAGCTTTAGAAACCGACTCGCACTTATGAGCGCAAACCGGGTCTCCTACACGTTCGATTCGACCTTGGAGACCGTCAACAGTGCCGAAGAAGCTGCCAGCCGAATCGCGGCCGAAGCCGGATTTGGCGACGAAGAGGTTACAAGAATTGCTATGGCCGTGCGGGAGGCAGCCGTCAATGCTGTTCTCCATGGCAACGCCTATGATCCTCGCAAGAAAGTTACGCTCGCGTTTGAACGCACCCCTGGGGACCTGGTGATCACGATTCGCGATCAGGGCAAAGGGCTGGACATCAGCAAAATTCCCGATCCGTTGGCACCGGATAACCTGCTGAAGACATCCGGCCGGGGGATTTTCATAATTCGTTCGTTTATGGATGAGGTGGAAATTCACCCTTCTCAGGCGGGCACAGAAATCAAACTGATCAAGCACGTCCACGGATCACCCGCGGGCGGCAAGGAGGCTTCCCAGTGACAATGAAGAGCAGTACTCGCCAGATAGATGGCGTAACCGTCGTCGATCTCAGCGGTCGTATCACGCTGGGCGAGGGCAGCGTAATCCTGCGCGAAACCGTACGCGACCTGCTTTCCAAAGGCAACAAGAAGATCCTGCTCAACCTCGGTGAAGTGAACTACATCGACAGCTCTGGGATTGGCGAGCTGGTTAGCGCCTTCACCACGGTCCGGAACCAGGGCGGTGATCTTAAGCTGCTCAACCTGACCAAGAAAGTTCACGACCTGCTACAGATCACAAAGCTTTACACCGTTTTCGACGTGAAGGACGACGAAGCGGGCGCCGTAAAGTCGTTCCACTGACCTTGCTTCGCCGGTACTGTGAAGCCGTTCGGCTTAGCGTGTCTCCCAGACACTTTGAAAGGGGCTGGCGCACGCGTCCGGCCTCTTTTCATGTCCTTTGGATTGTCCTCCCTGAGCCCGCTATTTGGTCCGTGAGGCCTACGTTTGCATCGCGACCATGCTGAGCGGGTCGAGCGCTACCTAAGCGCGGAGAATCGACGGACCTCTACCCGGCCAAAACTGCCCCTAGAGCTGGTGTCATAGGTTCGGACTCACGGGAGACATTTTCTCCATGATGGAATGGGCTGAGCTGGAGCCATACGGCTGAGCCACCGACAGTTGGCGTTGACGGAGTATTGCTTTCCCGCACCGAGGCGCAGACGAGATGGGCGGGGACGGCCTTGGGCGTTCGATCGGGGGTGCATGGAAGGAGTTTTGTGGGTGCTGAAGATCGGGGCGGCGGGACCTGCCGCCGGGTGGGAGGAGCAAGACGTGGGGCTGCAAGCCTGGCGTGGGTTGCTGGCCGCCTGAACCACCACGAACTGCTGCACTGGGATGAGACCTTCCGGGGCGGCAGCTTCGTATCGGCGAAAAAGGGGGCGCTGGCATACTCTCTCAATCTAAACTGAGGATGGAGACTCCGTATGCCCGACACCCTGCGAATCACTGTAGAAGAGTTGCGAAAACGAATGGAAGCAGGAGAGGACTTCACAATCATCGACACACGCAACCCGCAGCAGTGGGCGCAATCGGACGTGAGGTTGCCGGAAGCAATTCGCGTCCCTGTGGACAAACTCGAAGAGAAGCTTCCCGAACTTCCGAAAGACAAACCTATTGTTGCTTACTGCACATGACCGAACGAGCACTCCAGCGCCAGTTTGGCGCAAACGCTGCGGCAGCGCGGTTATGCGAATGTGTGGGCACTTCAAGGGGGACTCGATGCTTGGCGTAATGCGGGCCTGCCCCTGGACTCAAAGCCAACAGCGGCCTGAGTACCGAGGTTTTCTCGCCCGGTGAGGATACGTTAGTATGAACGAGAACGGCCCCGTAGCTCAATTGGATAGAGCATCAGACTTCGGATCTGAGGGTTGGGGGTTCGACTCCCTCCGGGGTCGCCATTCTTAGGATCGTGGTGTTTTTAAGCCCCGGAGGTGACAACGCAACCGGAAAATTCGGCCTGCGCTTTACGACTCGTGGCCGGCGTCCTTAGCTTCCTTCTCCGCCTTCTTGATCTCTTCTTTGGCCTTCTTCTTGTCGATCCCCAGGTTCTGCAGCGTCTGGCCCAAGCTAGCGGTCTTTATCCCCTCGAGCACTTTCTGCGTGTCCAGCCCGAGGTTCTTGGACACCACGATGGCGGAGACAAACTGGCCAAAGTTCTTGGCTCCGCTCCGCGCATAGAGTGTTTGCAGTTGCTGCGAGGTCATGCCGGTCTTCTTTTCCAGCATGCGGAATGCGCCGCTGTTGACCTGCGCCTGGTTCAGAGGCTGCTGGGTTTGCGACATTCCATGCGATTGGCTCATGGAGCTGTCGTCACCGGACATACCACGGTCGTGCGGCGTACCCGCTCCCGAACCCATGCCAGGCACGCTCGACGGCGGCCCGCCGGGATGACCTCCCGGTCGCCCCTGGCCAAAGGCGGCTAACGAACTGACTAACAGAAATAGAATCAGACCTCGTTTCATAGTCAAATCCTCCGATGTGGAGTGCCATTACAGTCCTATAATGTGTTTGATGCACGTTACCCGACCAGAGTAGCCAACGCCTGTGCCCCACATGGGGAAACGGTAGCTCCCAAGTGCTGGTAATGGCACTTAACAATGCTCGAAATACAGGCTCGACCAACACGCCGGATCGCTCGCCAGATCCCAGGCACCGGAAAAGGTGGCGGGCTGTTTACCTTTTGAGGGTGCCGCCTATAACTTGTGCCGCCTGCAGAAGCTGAAAGCTCAGGCGATACCATGAGAAAGCCAACCCAAACACTCAAGCGATGCGAACAGTTCGTTGAGAGATCGGAAACGCCTCCCACCAAGGCCCTAATCCTACTTCCCTGAGTAAAGGTCGAACGCAAAAACTAAGTCAACCGGGGTTTCTTCAACAAGCTGCTAGAACTCCTCAAGATCAAGACACGTGTACGCATGGGATCCCTTGGCTATATTTCCTTTCGAGGCGGAGGCGCATTCAACACCATCCAGTGAAGACCTAGCTGAAGGACCGTGGCTACAAATTGGTCATAATCCACAGGCTTGAGCACGTAGCTATTTGCGAACTGATCGTACGCGCTTAGTCGATCTTTGTCCTCGTTTGAAGAAGTAAGAATGATGATGGGAAGATGCTTGGTGCGGTCATCTGCTCGAATTGCCTTGAGAACTTCCAAGCCACTAAGCTTTGGGAGCTGAAGATCAAGGAGGGCAACTGCTGGTAAGTCACTCACATCCCTTCCTCCGTGTTCGCCGCGCCCGAATAGATAATCGAGGGCCTCGACTCCGTCGCGCGCACGAATCAATGGATTGGTAATCTTGGCGCGGTGGAACGCCATCACTGCCAGTTCAGCATCGTCGTCGTTGTCCTCGACGAGGAAGATCGGCCGCTCGCGGATCATCATCGCATATCTCCTAGGGTGAAAAAGAAAGTGGCGCCCTCATCGACCGCCGCCTCGGTCCAGATGCGGCCACCATGTCGCGAGATAATCCGCTGTACTGTCGCCAGGCCGATCCCAGTGCCTTCAAACTCAGAATCCAGGTGCAGTCGCTGAAACGGCGCGAACAGCTTGCCGGCGTATGCCATATCGAACCCGGCGCCGTTATCCCGGACGTAGAAGACGGCTTCGTTTCCCTTGTTCTCCCGCCCAAACGCTATTTGGGTTTCTGGCCGCTTCGCCGTGTACTTCCAGGCGTTCCCAAGCAGGTTCACGAGAGCAATCGTAATCAGGCGCTTGTCCCCGCGGGCGGAAAGTCCGTCGGCGATCTCGATAGCAACATTGCGCGAGGGTTCTCTAGTATGAAGCTCGGCAACCACGCCGCGCGCCAGCTCTGTCAGACTGATCGACTCTTTCCGCAGCGGAGTGCGGGTCATGCGTGAGAGGTTCAGAAGGTCATTAATGAGCGCAGACATCCTCTGGGTCCCCGCCCGGATCCTGTCGAGGTAGTGACAGGCTCGCTCATCCAGCTTCTCGCCGTACTCGTCGAGAAGTGCCTTGCTAAACGCGTCAATGGAACGTAGTGGCGCTCGGAGATCGTGGGAGACTGAGTAGCTGAAAGCTTCCAACTCCTTGTTAGCCTGTTCAAGCTCGATCGCCCATTCGCGGCGGACACGCGCCAGCTCGAGATGGGTCCGCACGCGAGCCAAGAGTTCCCGGGCGGAAAACGGCTTTGCGAGGTAATCGTCTGCGCCTGCTTCCAGTCCTTCGACGGTCGACTCTTCTCCTGCGCGCGCAGACAAGAGGATCACGGGGATGGTCCGGGTGCGCGCGTCGATCCGCAGTTCGCGCAGCAGGCCAAACCCGTCCAGGCGAGGCATCATGACATCAGTCAAGACGAGATCAGGAGATTTGTCCCGGGCCGCGGCCAGGGCCGCCAACCCGTCCGGGACCGCGAGCACGTCATAGCGGTCAGCCAGCAGGCGGCGGACGTAATCCCGCATGTCGGCATTGTCATCGGCCCAAAGGATTCGCGGGCGGCGACCGGCCGGTGTTGTGGCGGTCTCGCGTGGAGCTGAGACGAGATCTGCCTCTCCGGAACGGGGCAGCGGATCGGGCAGTGCCGCTGCGTTGGGCAACCAGTGCAGCGCCTCTTCGACGTAGGCGGCTGCTCGCATCGCCGTCGACGGCAGTGCACGCTCCGCGCCCACGCGGTCGGGCGGAAGGTGAGTAGTCCCGGCCTTCACCGTGACCATAAAGGTGCTGCTTTCCCCTCCTTGCTCTCAATACCCACTGTCCCGCCGTGCAGAGAAACCAATTCTTGTACCAGGGCCAGGCCGATCCCGGTGCCCTCATGCGTGCGGGATTTTGCCCCCTTGACCCGGTGGAAACGCTCGAACAGACGCGGCAACTCTGCTTCAGGGATACCGACTCCTGTGTCTGTCACCGCAAGCTCTGCGTGATCGCCGCACCAGCGAAGCCTGACCGTGATGCCGCCCTCGAAGGTGTGCTTGAAGGCGTTAGAGAGGAGGTTGAGCACGACCTTCTCCCACATCTCCTGGTCTACATAGACCGGCTCAGGCAGCAGTGGGCAGTCTACCTGCAAGGTCAGGCCAGCCTTCTCGACCGCCGAGCGGAAGATACTGGCCAGTTCCCCGGTATCTGAAAAAAGCCGTCTGATCGATTCCGTCCGGATAACGCTGAATGGCCGGCGGCCGCCCTCGCAGATGAGGCAGCATCCAGCACCCAATACGTCGGTAATAGTTAATCAAGTCGCCCTTGGGGAGGCCGTCCTCTAGGAACAGGACTTTTTCGGGCGCGTGATCTTCACCTCATGGCGGCCAATCCGGATGATCTCTGCTCACTCAGACAAATCTCACTTCTCCCGTACGACTTCTTCCGGGCTCTTGTCCTGGCGAAGGCCCAGAAAACCGGGGTGCCGCAACCTCCCATCGACCGTCCATTCCGTAAAGCCGATTTGTGCCACGAGCTTCGGCTTGACCCAATGGACCCCGCGATGCGGCAGGCCATCGCTAACAAACGGGCAGAGATCACTCTCCAGGTCAGCAAGCTGCTTCCCCAAGCGACGTAAGGTCACGTGGTCGTATCCGGTGCCGACCTTGCCCGCGTACTTCAACTTCCCTCGCTCATAGTAGCCCACCAATAAGGCGCCGAAACCAATACGCTCGCCTTGGGGATCGGTGTAACCGCCGATGACAAACTCTTGCTCGTTGATGCACTTGAACTTCAGCCAGTCGCGTGATCGCGCCGAGACGTACACGCTCTCGCCATTTTTCGCGATTACCCCCTCCCAACCTTGCTCGCAGGCCTCCCGGTAGTACGCCTCGCCCTCTTTTGCACGGTACCCGGTAAACCGCAGCGGGTCCTTGAACTCCAGCGCTTTGCGGAGAAGATCTTTGCGGTAGTGCAAGGGCACTTGACGTATGTCGTAAGTGTCCAGGTACAACAGGTCGAACGCATAGAACAAGACAGGAACTTTGCGCCGGAGTTCCTCCGAGGGGCGCCGCACCTGCATGCGCTGCTGGAGTTTTGCGAAGCTGGTGATGCCACGATCAAAAGTGACAATCTCGCCGTCCGCGATAAAGGACGCCGTCTTCTGCGTCTCAAAGGCTCTGACCAGCTCGGGATACTTCTCATTCAGTGGCTTACGATTCCGCGAAAAAAGCCTTACGTGGTGACCGCGCCGGAACCCGAGGCAGCGTTCGCCATCGAGCTTGATTTCGAACAGCCATCCGTCACGCGAAAAACGCTTTTCGGTCAATGTCGCCAGCATTGGCACCACCCATGCTGGTTGTGTGCATTTCCGAAGCCGAGCTCGCGCACTGGCGGGCAATTCGTCCAAGAGGGTCAGATGCGCCACTTAACTCTACTTTCCCGTTACACGCTCATAAAAGACATTCGACCTAAGAAGCCGCTAGCTATCAGTTGCGGCTACTGTCTGCCTACGGAGTATGTCCGCGGCCTGGGCAAGCGTTAAATTATCGGGTACTCGGCGGAAACTAGAACGATATTCCCTCTGCTGCACGCGAATCGTCTTGAAAAAGAGCGCCTTTCCTCTCATGTCCACATTCAGGACTACCATCTCCCAGTGACCCGGCGCGACTTCCGCCTGTCTAACTTCAAAGCGGCCGCCTTTGTCCAAGTGTCCAAGCAGGCCTCCAGCGAATTTCACTTCGTGGGTGAGGTGACCAGTGATCTTTACCAACCTATCTTCTTTGGTATTGACCCACATCTCGCCCTCCATCTCATGGAACACATGGGCCTCGGGAGATGGAGGCTTGAAACTCGGATTTGGTCTAAAGTTTAGTTTCACCAACTCCTCGCGATGTTCCCCGTAGCTGAAGAGCGATGCATCAGGCAACATTTCCAGCAGTCGTCTTGCCTGGTCACCATCTTCGTTTCTCGCGCGCTGCAACTTCCGCTGCTCGCCAGGATTACTTATTAGCCTCTGAATACGTTGGTCCTCTTTCCGTTGTTGCTCTTCTGAAAGAGGGCGGCCGTTAACAGACAGAAGCCGACTGAGATCACCATCCTTTGTCTCAATAATTTCTCGGACTTCCCGTTTCCCGCGATCTTCCACTTCCGCGCGATACATCCAGTGGCTGTGATCCTCATCTTGCGCTTTCAACTCGTTAGTAACGATCCTGCGCGCAAGTTGGTTGGCCGAGGCTTCCCGACTGGGAGGAACGGACTGGGAAGACATGGTCGATCCAACCAGAATGATTTCTGTAATCGCCCCGAGAAGGTGTGTCAGTCTCATAGTGTCTCTTGACGAACGATTCTGGACTATCTAATCCAATAGTGGATCGAGGCGCCCCGGATGAGCAATCTCCTAACTCGGGATGCTGAAGGCAAACTCTCCACAGTTATTGCCAGTCGCGTCAGAGCAACCTCCCCATCCGCGACACGATTAAGAATAAGAATAATGTGGTAGCCAAGATAAAAACTATTCCAACCCCGCGTAAGATGAGATTATCGCTCTGGCCTTAGTTGGGCATAACAGCGTTCTACAGTCTTGTAATCTTTTTCCATTCAGGAGGAACCATGCTGCTCAGGTTCGCCAAAATGGCGCACGTTCTTACCATTCTCGGCGTTATTGGACTACTCCCCGGCATTATGCTGGCTCAAACCACCGATCATCTAGCCGGCACTTGGAATTTCAAGGCGATCGTCACCACTGGGTGCACGACTGACTGTCAGTACATCGGCATGATCGCCTTCAACCAAGGCGGTACGGCCGTTGAGCAACGCGGTACGGTCGTTGAATACGACCTGGGATACGTTGAGCGCACTGCGTTAGGATCGTGGCGATCAACTGGAACATCTGCCTACAGGTTCAGAATGAAAAACTTCGTTTTCGATTCAACAGGGAAGTTTTCTGGGTTTATCGTTGCGACTTCAGACGTGACGTTAAGCTCAACCCTGAATTCCTTGAGCGGTTCGGGAACAGCGAAGATTTTCAAAGCTGACGGCACCCTGTTCCGCACTACAACTTTCACGATAACCGGAACTCGATTCTGAGCTATACAGAGTGCGATCTTCACGGCAAGAAATCAGGAATCCGCAAAAACTGGAAGCCTCTCGCCTTTATCCGGAACTCGCGCTCAGTAAGCTGGTTGCAAACGCAACGGCTGATCCAACTTGAAACGCAGTTTACTTTCAGCGGGAACTCGGACAGCCTTGCCTCGCGTGAGAATCTCCGTGCCGGCGCCAGCAGCAGCGCCCGTTGCGGCCCCAATTGCTGCTCCCTTGCCACCACCTGCAATGGCTCCGATTAATGTTCCGAGCACGGCTCCTCCGCCAACCATTTCTGCTGTCCGTTTGTTTTTTCCGAGTCCTTCAGTTCCCTTCTGCGCTACATCCTCTGTGCTGACGGTGTAGCGGTGTCCCCCGACTTTGATTGACTGGAGGTCTAGCGCAAGTTCGGAAGTACCAGTTACAGCGCCCGCGCTTGCCACCCGGCGGATGACCAACTCGGCCTCGGAACCTTTCGGAATGACAATTTGTCCTGCAGCATTGGTTACGTTCTCAGCGACATCGGCGGGGAACACCTGACCCTCATTGGCTGTCTTGGAATCGATATTCTGGTTCGTGAGCACTGAAATTTCCGTTCCAGCGGGAAGCACAACTGGCGCACGACTCCTCGAGGGCAGCCGTGCCGCACCAGCTTCGGGTCCTGGGGACGCAGCAGTGGAATTAGAGAACTCGATTGACTGGATCATGGAGTGAGCGTAACGATGGACAGTTGTTCCTTCTCTGAACGAAATGGTGCGACTGGTTGCACTCACGAGCGTTCCGCTGTGCCTACTCCCGTCCTTCAGAATCAGGGTGTCACCAGCACAGAGGTAGCAGCCAAAGATCACCACGCCAACGCTTAACCAAAGCGCTTTTCGCATAGTAAGCCTCCACAAATCTTGGAGTTTGATGCTCGTCAGTTCTCCCGCGTTTGCCAAAGCCACCAAACTTTAGGCGTGCGAACCTGACTATAGCTCTTAACCTTGCAGGCCGCGACTTTGGGTGTTATCACTAAAGAGAGGAGCCTTTGAAGTGCAGAGCCGCGCTAACCCACACGGATCCGAACACAGGTACGAACAAGCACGTATGCCCCGGCAACCTCAATGTAGGAGAAAAAGTCCTGCAACTCCTTTGTTGATGATGCCATCTAAATGGGCGCGATCATAGTGATGACCGCTTACTAGGCAAATGCAAGAGGTCGCCTTGGCCGAATGTCGACGATTGTTCCGGCCCCACCCCAACCTTAGCGATGATGTAAATCGCAACATCCTACAGTCGGAGATTGAGGGAGGCGTGTTCCTGGGAGACTTGCCGCCCTCCACTGTTCTGCAGATCCACACACAACACCATTGCTACACCATGCTGCCTCTGGGCGGCGGCAGTGCGCTCATCTCAGGACACCCCCAGTACTGTCCCGAGCCAATCTTGGTCGTCATCGCAGGCTCGACCTGGGGAGGTTCCATGCTGAAGAGGCGCTTCGTCGGTCGAGGCATGCGCCTGGAGTTTCATCACCCCGAATATAGAACTCCTATTATCACGTCCCCTATCCAAGAAATCCGGGAGTGCCCGCAGTGGAGCAGGTCGGAGATTGGCGCACCCGTGTAGGTCAGCGGGACGGGACTGTCACTTTCATTGACTTGCCCTCCCAGAGCGCCTAACATGACCCGACCTTTTGAAGTTGCCCTTTCATGATTGGTCAAACCATCTCGCACTACCGCATTCTCAAAAAATTGGGCGGCGGCGGCATGGGGGTAGTCTATGAGGCCGAGGATACGAAGCTGCGTCGCACCGTTGCGCTTAAGTTCTTGCCGGAAGAACTCTCCCGCGACCATCAGTCGCTGGAACGTTTTCAACGAGAGGCGCGGGCCGCCTCCGCTTTGAATCATCCAAACATCTGCACCATTTACGAAATTGATGAATACGAAGGCCAGCCCTTCATCGCGATGGAATTACTGGAAGGGCAGACTCTTCAGCGCCGTATTGCGGGAAGGCCATTAGCAAACGACGAACTACTCGAATTCGCGATTCAGATTACGGACGCTCTGGACGCTGCCCACTCCAAGAGCATCATTCATCGTGACATCAAGCCTTCGAATATCTTTCTAACCGGCCGTGGCCAGGTGAAGATTCTCGACTTCGGTCTGGCCAAACAGAGCAGTCGCAGCGAAGCTGATGCAGCAGCCGATGGATCCATGGCAACCCGTAGCGTTGGCGACGAGCACCTCACCAGTCCAGGCACGGCCATGGGCACAGTGGCTTATATGTCTCCCGAACAGGCACGCGCGGAAGAGCTCGATGCCCGCGCCGACCTATTCTCTTTTGGAGCTGTCCTGTACGAAATGGCGACTGGCCGAGCCCCGTTTACTGGCAGCAGTTCAGCAGTGATTTTTGAAGCGATACTGAACAAGCCCCCTGCGCTTCCAATACGGCTGAATCCACAGCTCCCGGAGAAATTGACAGAGATCATTGACAAGGCACTCGAAAAAGATCGCGACCTGCGTTGCCAGAGCGCGGCCGAGATGCGTGCCGACCTGAAGCGACTCAAGCGGCAATCAGCATCGCATCCCTCCATGGCAGTTCCCAAAACTGGAGAATTTCCAGCGCTTCGCGCCCATTCGCGCATGTGGTGGTTAGCCGCTTCGGGAATTGTCGTGATCATCGTGGCTGTGGCACTGGCGTTCTGGTTGCGCTCGCCTCTTCCCGCACCGAAGATTCTCGGCTACACACAGCTTACGAGTGACAACGAAAGGAAGTTTCCTCCACTGGTCACGGACGGTACGCGCCTGTACTTTATCACCCCCAAGAAAACCGGCTGGACGGTTGCGGAAGTTTCGGCCTCCGGCGGAGAAATGGCCCCTATACCCACATCTTTCGAGGAGGTTCAAATTGGTGACATCTCGCCCAACGGGTCTGAACTGTTGATCTTCGCGAACACTACAGAAGAAGAGGCGCTGCTTTTCATTTTGCCGCTGCCAGCCGGGTTGCCTCGCCGCGTGGGAGACATCGTCGGTCATGATGCGGGTTGGGCGCCGAACGGCCTAGAAATTGTCTATGCGCGAGGCAATGAGCTCTATACCGCGAAACGCGACGGCAGCGACTCCCATCGGCTTGTGACTTTACCGGGCCCTGCTTCTTACCTTCGCTGGTCCCCTGATGGAAAGCTATTGCGCTTTACAGTGAACGATCCGAAGACTGGTACGCAGGCACTCTGGGAAGTCGCCGAGGACGGAACCCACTTGCGCCCTTTGCTTCCGGGGTGGAGCAACCCACCGGCGGAGTATGACGGTGACTGGACTCCGGATGGAAGGTACTTTGTTTTTCTGTCACAGCGTGAAGTGAATACAATCAATCCTTGGGCTATTCGGGAAAACAACGGATGGTTCCGGAAGCGCGCCCCAGAACCGACGAAGTTGACTACGGGACCCAGCACGACGTTCGCCTCTGTCCCGAGCCGGGATGGCAGGAAGCTCTTTGTGACTGGAGGAACTCCTCGCGGCGAATTGATGCGCTACGATGCCGAGTCACAGCAGTTCTTGCCTTATCTTTCAGGAATATCCGCCATTACCTTGGGTTTCTCGAAGGACGGGCAGTGGGTCGCATATGCGAGTTACCCGGAGGGAAGTTTGTGGCGCAGCAAAGTGGACGGAACCGAGCGGCTCCAGCTTACTTTTCCTCCGATGGCTATCCTTTGGCCTAAATGGTCGCCCGACGGGAAGCAGATTGCGTTCGCGGCTAACATACCTGGTAAGCCACTTCACATTTACACCATTTCCGTAGACGGAGGAGCTCGCAAAGAACTAACCCACGGCGATCAGGACGAACTTTTTCCCAATTGGTTGCCCGATGGGAATTCGCTGATCTTCGGAAATTTCTCCCCTGGTGTATCTGGATCTTCTGCTACTAATGCCATATATCTGCTCGATTTGCGGAGCAACCAGCTCACCACATTGAGCGGATCCACCGGAACCTGGCATCCGAAAATTTCGCCGGATGGAAACTATCTAGCAGCCCTTTCCAACAGCAGTCATCCCCTGCTATTTGACTTCAAAACCCAGAAATGGGCAGAGCTGGCCAAAATGAATGCAAACCGGCCTTGTTGGTCACATGATGGCAAATATGTTTACTTCGACTCTACTGCCAAAGGTGAGCCCGCCTTCTACCGCGTGCAAATCAAAGATCATAAGGTGGAACGCGTCGCCAGCTTGAAGGATGTTAAACGTCCAACCTCGGGAAGCTGGGGCGCCTGGACCGGTTTGGCTCCGGATGATTCCCCACTGGCTCTGCGAGACATCAGCACATTCGACATCTACGCCTTGGAATGGCAGCTACCTTAGGACTTTTGCGTAGCGACAATCGGGTTCAAAGTCATGCTACAGGACGAGTTGAAAATATTTCCTTTCGTACACTATGCAGGGGTGAGATTTGGGAGGATTGCGAACCTCTCCTCATAGACTCAGTGAGTCCAAGTGTCACTACCTATTCAGCCAGCTCCTCATCCTGAAATGAAGCTACAGGCGTGGGTGTGAGAGTCCCAGATGAGAAGCGCCGTGGTAAGATTAGGATTGATTCGGATGCTAGTATCCACAGTCTCCGCCATACGTTCCTAACGCTTAATCCGTCAGTGCAAGGCGCGCCAAGGGGACGGCCGAGGAATGCTTAAAAAAAAATGAAGGGCGGGCCCGGTATGGCCTGTCTGCCTGGCGTACAAAAATTAGATATGTTCAGTCTCCGCGTTTTTCCGCAACCTGTGGAGCCCGCTCGGAAAGACAAAAGTAAAGGGGCTTAATGCCATCCTTTGGCTTCGCTCAGAGCAGGCTCGAAGTCGTGCCCCTCCCAAAACAGAAGTGAAATCGGGTTTTTCCGCGGCCTGTTTCGAGCCCCGCCCGCCATTCGCCACCAGAAGTCGTGGCCCCAAAAACAGAAGTGAAATCGGGTTTTTCCTCAGCCTGTTAGTGCCTCGGACCGCCATGTCCACCATGGCCGCGTCCATTATGTCCGCCTCGGCGACGCCGTCCGCCGCCGCCACCACTGCGACCACCGCCGCCTCTTGGGCCACGGTCAGGACCGCGATCTCCGGCTGGTGCGCTTCCACCTGGTGCAGCGTGCGATGCCGCGTCGCGGTTGAAATTCGCTTCGGAATCTTCTTCCGCGAAATCGCCACCGCCCTCGATGGTCATGGAGGCAGTCCCGGTCGGAGCAGGAGCTTCAGAACCGCCCTGCGTCATTTTCGCTCGCTGCTCTTTCAGAATGGCCTTGCGTGAGAGCCGTATGCGGTTGCCTTCAATCGCAAGCACCTTCACCAACACCTGGTCGCCTTCTTTCAATTCGTCGCGGATGTCCTTAATGCGGTGCTCAGCGACCTCGCTGATATGCAGCAGGCCATCGGTTCCAGGGATGATCTCCACGAATGCGCCGAAATCGGCGAGCCGCGAAACCTTCCCCAGGTAGGTCTTGCCTACTTCAGCCGTCGCCGTTAAATCGCCAATGATCTGTAACGCCTTGGCGGCTGCGGCTTCATCGCTGGATGAAACATTCACCCGCCCGGAGTCTTCCACGTCAATTTTTACCCCAGTCTGGTCGATAATGCTGCGGATCATCTTGCCGCCCGGCCCGATCAAGTCGCGAATCTTATCCACCGGAATCTGCAAGGTGTAGAACCGCGGCGCGTAAGGTGAAATCTTCGCTCGCGTCTCAGGCAACGCTTCAGACATTTTGTCGAGGATGAACAACCGTCCGCGTTGCGCCTGGGCCAGCGCCTCGCGCATGATCTGCGGAGTGATGCCGGATACTTTGATATCCATTTGCAGCGCGGTAATGCCATCGCGCGTACCGGCAACTTTGAAGTCCATATCACCGTAGTGGTCCTCGGCGCCAGCGATATCGGTAAGGATGGCATACAGCTCGCCTTCCTTGACCAGGCCCATCGCTACGCCGGCCACTGAACCCTTTAGTGGAACGCCCGCGTCCATGAGCGAGAGTGAAGCGCCGCAGACCGTCGCCATGGACGATGAGCCATTGGACTCCAGGATGTCGGCGACTACTCGCATGGCGTACGGCCAGCTTGTCTCATCGGGCAGCACGGCCGCGAGGGCTCGCTCGGCGAGCGCGCCGTGACCAATCTCACGGCGTCCAGCGCCACGCAGAAATGCCACCTCACCAACAGAGAACGGAGGAAAGTTATAGTGAAGCATGAAGCGCTTCTTGGCTTCGCCTTCGAACACTTCGAGTCTCTGCATGTCCTCGCTAGTGCCTAGTGTGGTGGTAACCAGCGCCTGGGTTTCACCGCGGGTGAAGATAGCCGAGCCGTGGGTCCGCGGCAACACGCCCACTTCAATCCAGATCGGTCGAATCTGGTCAAACGCCCGCCTGTCGGGACGCCGCTTGTCGCCGATCACCTGCTCACGGAAAATGCGCTCGCGCAGGATCTCAAAATAGTGCTTCAGCTTCTCCTGGCCTTCTTCATCGTCCTCAGGCAAAGCGGCCACAAGTTCTTTCTTAAATGCCTTAACCAGGTTGTAGCTTTCTGCCTTCGGATGTTTCTCAGTATCAACATACTCAGCCAATTGCGCGCCGATGCGAGACTTGAGGTCGTTGTAATAAGCCTCATCAAACTCCGGCGGTTGCACTTCCCGCTTGGGTTTGCCGACCTTCTCCCGCAGTTGGTTGATCGCGGCGCAGATCTTCTTGATCTCAGTGTGTCCAAACTCGATGGCATCGACCACCGTTTCTTCTTTCACTTCTTTTGCGGCGGACTCGATCATCACGATGCCGTCAGCCGTGCCCACCACCATGATGTTCAACAGGCTATCGCGCATCTCGTTATAGGTAGGATTAACGACGAATCGCCCTTCAATTAATCCGACGCGCACTGCGCCAATCGGTCCATGGAACGGGATGTCGGAAATGGTTAATGCGCAGGAAGCGCCGTTGATCGCGGCTACGTCAGGATCGTTCTCCGTATCAGCAGAGAGCACGAACGCGATCACTTGAGTTTCGCAGTGGAAGCCTTCCGGAAATAGGGGGCGGATGGGCCGGTCGATCACGCGGCTGGTGAGGATTTCGCGCTCACTGGGACGGCCTTCACGCTTGATGAAGCCGCCCGGAATGCGTCCACCCGCATAGGTATATTCGCGGTAGTCAACCGTGAGAGGAAAGAAATCAATTCCTTCGCGGGGCTCGGTGTTCGACACCGCTGTGGCTAGCACAACGTTGTCACCGATGCGCACAACGCACGAGCCGTGCGCCTGCTTTGCCAGCTTGCCGGTTTCAAATGTCAGTTTTTTACCGCCGGAGAGTTCAATCACTACTTCTTGTTTCATAATTCATCCTTCTCTTAGCAGGAGGGCACCCTTGAGAGGGTGGAGTTTTGCACGATGGATAAGCGAGGGCCAGCAGCGACTTCCAAAAAAAGGGCCGGAAAAACGCAACTTCTGAGGCGCCCCTAATTCAGGTCCTGCCATCCACACACAGCAGGAGAATTACGATTCTATTCACACAAATACACTACGGGCTCGGGATCCGCCAGCGCAGAATTATTTGCGGATGCCGAGTTTCTGAATGACGGTTTTGTAGCGCTCGGAATCGTATTTCTTAAGGTAGTCAAGCAAGCGACGCCGCTTGCTGACCAGCATGAGAAGACCCCGGCGCGAGCCGTGGTCTTTCTGGTGCGTCTTGAAGTGCTCCGTCAAGTGACCAATGCGCTCGCTCAAAAGCGCGATCTGGACTTCTGGGCTGCCTGTGTCCGTGCCATGAGTACGGTATTGGTCAATGAGGGATTGCTTTTGCTCTCTGGCTAGCACTAACCTGAATGCACTCCTGTTTTTAATTTTCGATTTATTTTGTAACGTCCTTGAGGGTAACACTTTGAAGGTGACAGTGTAAAGGAACGTCGGCCTTGGCAAACCATCGTTGGACAGGTTGCCTCTAAGTAGTGGTGGAAAAGGGGGACCTGTGCTTTCAAGGGAAAAGGAGGGGTCTGTGCTTTGTAGCTTTTGTGGCCGGGAAAATCCAGAGGATTACCACTTCTGCGGAATGTGCGGCGCGGAACTGGAGAAGCCGTCTCCTGCTGCGCCACCGGCAGCACCCGATGTCTTTCCGCCCAAGCGTCCAGCTCCTGAGGCATATCCCCCTCGACAACCAGAGCCTGCGGAATCCCCTGCACCTCCGCCCCAGCCTCCCGAGTTCACACGTTCGTCCCTCAGTGGGCCGTCGTTCCTCGGACTGGATGATCAGCGCAGCTCTACTCCTGAATTCAGTTATTTATTCGAAGATGAACCTGGCTCTGGTCGCGGCCGGGTTGTGGTGGCGCTTCTCCTAATTGCATTGCTCGCTGGCTTGGGTTGGTGGCAAGTTCGGCGTTACGGCGGAACGTCGGCGGTAATTGTCAGTCTAAGGAGAATGGCCGATCGAGATTGGGGGCACCCAGTCAAGCAAGGGGGAGAGGGGGTACCGGCCGATGGTCTGAATCGGTCCAAGGCAGCAACGGTGGAAAACTCAACCAACGAGAAAGCGTCGAAACCGGAGGAACTCGAAGGTGAGAGTAAATCTCTTGTGCCGAACCCCGGAGTTCCAAAATCTGGCGGAGCTGACGCTTCAGGAAATGCAGCGGTGCAGAATCCGCCAAGACAGGCGGAGAAGTCGGCTGCAAAACAGCCTTCCTTAGAAAGCGGTCCGTCTGATTCTCAGGTTACTTCGGGCGGTTCAGAAAATGGAGTATCAAAACCGCAGTCCCCTCTACTTAGCGGAGCGGATGCTTCTGCTGCCCAACGGCAAACAGCAGAAGCCGACTCGCGAGCTTCTGAATCGACCAGGAACAGCACGTCAGATAAGAGCTCCGAAGCTGAGGATGACTCGGGTCGGGAAACTCGCCAGCGCCCATCTCCTGCGAGCGCGAATACACGCTCTTCGGCGGACGATCCTACAGTCGCTGACGCGGAAAGATATCTATACGGAAGAGGTGTGCGACAAAACTGCGGCCGCGCCCTCAGCGCTTTGCGCCCTGCAGCAGACGCTTCGAATCCGAAAGCCCGAACGCTGCTGGGTGCGATGTATGCGACGGGACACTGCGTACCGCGCGATCTTCCCAACTCCTATCGTTGGTTTACACTCGCACTCCGCGAGGATCCCAACAATGTTTGGGTCGAACGGAATCTGCAAACCGTGTGGAACGAGATGAGCGCGTCCGAAAAACAACGAGCAATGCGGATGGCGAAGTAGGGTTCGGCGGCCTTCCTTGCGTCGTTTTGGCTCTGGAATTAGTGGGGTCAGTAGCCCCCACTGGGCATCGGTGAGGCCTGCAGGTGGGACATGCTTCATCACTGAGTAGCGCAACGGCCTTCCTTCCCTGAGAGGACGGACTTGGGGCTGATTCTATTTCAACCCTTCAACAAGGTAAAGATCGGAGAGGAGAGACCGATAGCCGTATGCGTAGGCTGTGCCGTCGGGCGCGGGGAGAATCGCACCGACGTATTCCACGCCTGCGGGGTCGGGGGGCATGAGTTGCTTCCACAGGGTTCGACTGCCGCTGGCGATTTCCAGCCGGTAAACCTTGGCAGGTAGCTCACCGCCGCGGTAGATGTATATCGAGCGACCGTCAGCACTCCAGGCGACGGGCACTTCCCCCTGCAGAAGACCCGGAATCTGCTTAGGTTCGCCTGAGGCAACGGGAAAGAGATAACCCTTTTGGTCGGGGCCTACGGCGGCGGCGAATCGGCCGTCTGGTGACAAAGCAAACGAGAGTGCGTTGGTTCCTTCCGGACTGATGGCCTCGATCTTGTTGGTGGCGATGTCCTGTACATAAAGCCGTGTACCATGATTTGACTCAGTTCCTGAGAGGAGAATCCGACCTCCGTCCGGGAACCAGCATGCATGGCTGTGAATGATTCCGTGTCCGTCCAACGGCTTTGGCTCTCCCGGTCCGGTAGGAAGAAGAAAAAGGTCGGTTTGGTTGTCGCCGCGGCTGGAGAGAGCCCATTTCCCATCCGGAGACAACGCCAAAGATTGCCCGTCTCCGAGTCGAACTGCCGGCGAACCATCTGTCTTGCGAAGGTAAACGGCGTAGCTGGGCCCACCCGCCTCCCCCTCCTCACGGAACAGAAGCGTCTTGCCGTCGGCAGAGAGTGTCACCGGATAGGACCAGTCCAGCCAGGTGAAGTCACGTTCCGACACATCGCCGGCGGTACGGACAATCAGCCCCCGTCTCCAGTTGTCCCGAGCGAGAAGGACTCGGCCATCGGACAACACATCCTGCAGGGTCAGGTCGGCGGGCACCCGGGCCACCAGCCGCCTTTTCCCTGACAAGCTCACCGAATAGAGAGCACGATCGATTCCCAGTTGAGTTGCGGTAAACCAGACCTCGTCCCCGGTCGGCGACCACGCGAGGCCAATGGCGCCGCCTCCGTAAGGGTCGGCCAGACCCCTCTTCTTGCCGTTGAGGTCCACCACCGAAACCCCGGCGATCGAATCACCCTGGATCGGATGGTCCAAAAAAGCGATCATGTCGCCATGGCGGGAGATGCGGGGATGGCTGATCCAGCCTCCTGTCTCGTAGAGCACTTTGCCGACCGGATACTCCAGGCGGTTCCGTCCCGCCACATCCCGCACCACGGCAAGTTGGGTGCCGTCTGGAGACCAGTCGGCCCACTGGACATTCTCCAGCACTTCACGAGGAGCACCGCCGACCAGGGGCATGCGCGCGAGTGTTCCACTGAAGACCTGCGACCTGGTCTGCTGGCTGCCGAGCAAGAGAGCCGTCTCCCCAGTAGACGAAATACCCAGGATCTCGGCACCGGCGACTCCGACGGGGCGGGCCTCAGGCGTGCCAACACGCGTGGTAAAGACTTCCACGGGCCTCCCCTCCCACGCGGCACTGTAGACTACGGTTTGCCCGTCGGGGGCGAATCTGGCCATGCGGATCGCGCCCCGGCGATAGGTCAGGAGATGATACGCAGGGGCGGCTGTTGTTCCTCTGTAGCGGACAAGGAAGAACGCCATCACCATTACCCCAAGCAGCGCGACCCCGGCCAGCGCGAGCGCCCGGCGGTAACGACTCGCAGGAACCATGTCTTCAACAGCGGGCAGGGCAGGGTTAGTGAGAACGGATGCAGTCTGTTTCGTGCCAGTTTCGGGTTCAGGCGCATTTGTGGAAATGCGGGAGGAATCCAATTCACGTTTGAGGCGCTTCAGATCGCCGCGTATCTCGGCGGCACTTTGATAGCGCAACTCAACATCCTTTTCCAGGGCCTTGCTGATGATGCGCTCGGGTTCCGTCGGCAGATCGGGATTCAGGCGGATGGGAGCGGTGGGGGCACGATTGAGAATCGCTTCAGTAATAACGCCCGGGGTCTCTCCGCGAAATGGCAGTTTGCCCGTCCCCATTTCATAGAGCACTACTCCTAAGGAAAACAGGTCTGTACGAGCGTCTAGTTCTTTGCCCCGCACCTGCTCCGGCGACATGTAGGCCACGGTTCCTAGCGCCGTTCCCGGACTGGTCAGATGGAGGGCAGCTACATCGGCCATGGTTTGGGAATCGCCGCTGACGGACTTGCTTGCGTCAGTGATTTTGGCCAGTCCGAAGTCCAGGATCTTGGCGTGCCCACGTTTGGAGACGAAGATGTTCGCCGGCTTGATGTCGCGATGGACGATCCCTTTGGCGTGCGCCGCATCGAGCGCGTCGGTGACTTCGATGGCCACCCCCAGCCAGCGCTCGATTTCGAGGGGCCCGCCTTCGATCAGACGCTTGAGTGTGGTCCCGTCGAGATATTCCATGGCAATGAAGGATTGGCCCTCATGCTTTCCGATCTCGTAAATGTGCAAATACTGGGATGATTCAGAGCAGAAGCGGCACGGGCTTCGCGCCGGAACCGCTCCAGCGCCTGGGCGTCGGGAACTACTTCCTGAGGAAGAAATTTGAGAGCAACGAAGCGCCCGAGTTCCATGTCCTCGGCCTTGTACACGACACCCATCCCGCCACCACCCAACTTCTCGAGGACCCGGTAGTGCGAGACGATTTGGCCGATCATGGAACGGGTCATGTTAGGTGGGATGCTAGCCCAAGTCAACGGACTTCGTCTGATTGAGCCGATTTATTTTGCGGCCAAATATCGCCCAAGAAGTCGGTTAGCTGTAGAGATGGCACGCGGGCCAGAAACGGAGTTCCGGGAAACAGCTCCTCGTGTAGAGCTAAGTGTAAGGATTCCCCACTTGGCGAGTAACAGCACTCGGAACTTAACGAGGACCCATCCCAATTTCCGGCTACCGACGATACGGGAGTTACGCCGTATCTTCCACTGCGAGTGTCGCTACCGGTTTCTTCACTCCCGTCGTCGTGATCACCACCACGCTGATCAGAACAAACAGAGTCCCCAGAATCGTTCGCAGGCCAAGCGTTTCGCCGCCCAGGAAATATCCAACCAGCACAGCCACCACCGGATTCACGTAGGCGTAGGTCCCGACTTTTGTTGGCGATTCATGATGAATCAGCCACACGTAGGCGGTAAACCCGATAATGGATCCCGCGACAATCAGGTAGAGCAACGCGAGCCATGCTCCGCGTGAGACAGTCCACGGACGAAAATTACGAAATTCTCCCAGCGCCGCCGCCGTGAGAGCCAGCAACACTCCTCCGGCGAGCATCTGCGCCCCCGAGCTCATGACTTTGGACGGCGGAAGCGGCAGCTTGCGCGTAAGCGTAGACGATACCGACCAACTCATCGATGCAATGATTAGCGCCACGGCACCTGCCCTGTCGATCGGCGTCCCGCCGAGGTTCAAGGAGTGGCTCATCAGCACTGCCACTCCCCCAATCCCGATCAAGAGCGCCAATGCCAAGCGAACGGTGACCCTCTGCGTTCGCAGCAAAATGATTTCCGCCAGCGCCATGAACACCGGGATGGTAGCCATCATGACTGCGGCAATGCCCGAAGGCACACGCTGCTCTGCCCAGAACAACAGACCATAATCGAGGACGAAGATCAGCAGAGCGAGTAAGAATGCTGACATCCATTGGCGCCCGCTCGGTGAGCGCTCGCCCTGCGCGATCATCCAGCCATAAAGAACGAGTCCCGCAACCAAGAACCGCATCGCCGCGAGAAGGAACGGCGGAACTTCGCGGACGCCAACGCGAATCGCGAGAAATGTGGATCCCCACACAAAATAGATAATCGCGAAAGCCAACAGAGTCTTCCACCTCGGGCGATGGGTTTTGGCTTCCATAGCGGATTCCTACCAGCACTCTACCAATTCCCTTGCCCGGTCGCTCATACCTCCCGAACCACGGCGCACTCGGAAACAATCCTCACGGACCGCGCAGCCCAACTCCTGGATCCGGCTGGAAGGGTTTAGGACATGGGTTCACACTCGCTCAATCACCACCGAGTGCACCACTACGTCTTTCGCCGGCTTGTCCTGCTTGCCGCGGGGGAGGTTCGCAATCTTGTCCACAGCATCTTGTCCTTCGACTACCTCGCCGAAAATCGTGTGGTTGCCGGTCAGCCACTGAGTGGCCGCCATAGTGATAAAAAACTGCGAGCCGTTGGTGTTCGGACCGGCATTGGCCATGGCCAGCTTGCCCGCTTTATCGAACTTATGTGGTGAGCCCTTG
>QIAR01000752.1:0-2178 GCA_003225595.1 Acidobacteriota bacterium
CACGACGTAGAGTGCCGCCGCGAGGTACAGCGGCCCGGTGACGTAGCAATGTAGTCGCCCGCACCGGGCTGCGTTTACTAAGCAGCCCAGCCCCATCACCGTATTTGCCCATGTCCTGATATGCGACTGAAAGATTGAAATGCGCAGATGCGAAATTGGGGTCCATGTCCAAGGTTTTCCTAAACTGTTCGACAGCAGCTTCAGGCGTCGAGCATTCCGATAGACCAGGGCTAGATTATTCTTGAGATTTAGCGGATCCAATTGCACGGCGCGTTGCAAGTGAAAAATCGCTTCGTCGCTGCGCGCCCCAAAGAGGAGCGGAAGAGACCATACCAGTTATGTGCGGTAGCATCGTTGGGATTAATTTCCAGAGCACGCCGAAACTCTCGCTCCGCATCCTCCCATTGCCAAGAGTCCTGGTAGGCACCGGCCAGCGCTGTGTGCGCCTCGCCCAAGGCCTCATCGATGCTAAGCGCCCTCTTTGCCATGGCCAGTTCTTTGGGATTCACTTCCGTATGAGAAACCGGGGCGTTACTCGGCAGAACGTAGTAGTAGTTCGCCAAGCCCACATAAGCCAAAGCGTAATTCGGATCTCTCGATCGCCTCATCAAAGTACTCTTTCGCCTTTTCCATCTGATTTCAGGTTTCTGACTTCAGGTTTCCGGCTTCAGCTTTCCGTCCGCCTTCATCCCGCTTGATTTCATCCGCCATTCAACGCTGCAGGCACGCTCGGCACGGTGGCTGTTACAGCCGACCAGAGCGAGGAGGATTTTGACCGAGTTATCAGCGTCAATTTGAAAGGCATGTGGCTGTGTATGAAGTACGACATCCGCCAGATGCTCACGCATGGCAGTGGTGCCATTGTGAACAACGCATCTGTCGCGGGGCTGGCGACAGCGGGATTCCAAAGGAATAGTAGCACTTGGAAACCAAACTGAAACTGTCCGCTTTTGCAGCGTCCTTAATCGGTTTCAAGTCTTGTGTGAGCAGCCTAGAATGCCGGGCGTTCCGTGGCCCGCAGAGTGACGACCGCGCCGGCGGTGTACTTCGATAGCGACTGTCCGTTCCATTTCGTGCTTTGCTTATTTCGGCCTGAGCTTCTCGATGACCCGGTCCAAGAGATAAAAAACAGGGCGGGAGGAGCCACCCAACCCAGCCCTGTGCGGGTGGGGAGGAGTAAACTACCCGCCCGTCACTCGGATACCTGTCAATCTATACGCGAACCCCCTGTGAATTAAAGGAATGCGAGTGGAAATCCAAGAAAGACGCGGAAAAGGGTGCAGCGGAGCTGGGATCGTGGCTCTCACCGCATCCTGGCGCAAAGATTTTTTAACGGAACAACGCACGAAACGTGACAGGCTGGCAGAGCTTGTACCGGAGACGGCGTTGCGGGAATCGGCACGGCGGCAAAGGGGTGAGATGGAGATGGAACCGGAAGAAGAAGAACAAAGACGAGAACTGAAGTTGGAATCGCTCCGAAGGAAATTTGAATTGAACGGATTCTCGGCGTAAAGATCGTCGGTCACGGTTAAGCAGCCGAACCCTGGGCGAGTAGTGAATAGCCCGCAGGATCTACGTACAAGCCAACCGCTCCGTTCGGATCACCGCGATTCCTGAGAGTACTTATGAACTCGACTATTTTACGTGGCTCGATTGGGATGCAAGCCAGCTCACTTTTTGCTGGCGTCCTTCTTACAGTCAGTTCGAGAGGGAGCTTCGGTATGCAGAGAAGCATGAGCAGGACAGAGTTCAGTACGACGAAATCCGTGTGGCCCTACGTCCAGTGATTGGCGGCAACGTTCGGACAAGGGCCATCTCATTCCTACTTGGGCCAGCCGCTTTCCGACTATGTTGATTGCTCATCGGGCAAGGCGAAGAGTCTCTATCGTACCCATGGAAAACTCGGTCGGCTGGCATCACCGCAATTTCTGAGTACGCCCTACAGGCGGTTGGTCCTTTGGTCGCGTGCACTCCTTGGACGAGGTTTTCCAAAGAGCAGCCAAGGCATCGGCTGCTTCGTCCAAGGCGCGATTGGGTTGCGCCGGGGACGCGTCCGTGGAGGCTGCGACTTCCTGCTTGCGTCGATAAATAGGAGTGTTGGCCTTTCTATCCGCAGACTCTTCTCCGCGAAGTTCGCCGAGTGCAGCCTCGTAAATCTGCTTTAGATTCTCTGGCGCG
>QIAR01000752.1:2219-3133 GCA_003225595.1 Acidobacteriota bacterium
CCGCGGGCGAAAAACCCGGAAAGTCAGCGCTGCTGTGTCGCGGTTATCCTCCGAGCAGGTTGTAGAGGATGAGCGCGCTTCCCCGATTGCCACGATTGACATGAGTATGTCTAGTTCGTCCATGTCGCGCCACGGCATCACCGATCCTATGCCCAGGCATCTTCGGCCACAATGGCGCGATGGTACCCATGGAGAGGTTACTTACGCGCCATTGGCTGCCCAAACAGAGTTGCGGAATTTTGACCGGTTCTTGGATGCACACCCAACATCCATCCCGAAATGGGCCGGGTTATTCTGCAGATCACTGCGAACCTGTTAGAACCGCGCGTCGCGGCCCGCCCCAGAGGAGACCGATAGCGCGTTGGGGGCCCTGAGCTACGCCGCCAAAGGTTTGCTTTCAATAGTTTGCAATCGTCTTGAGCCATGCTACTTGGGACTTCTGTGGGGCTTCGTAAGAAGAGGGCTAGATGCTGGTGGGGTGCGTGGAATGTCTTAATCGGAACGCTGCTGCAGATATGCAGCACGATATTGCAATGCTGCAGAACAGGCGCGCCAGACTTCACGGTCACAGGTTACTGGCACTCGGCATCAGCGCAGAATCTAGTCTCGCATTACCCGCTGCGCGCGCTTTTCGAAGGAACGCCTCCCTCCGCCTAGCGGTACATCAAGAAATAGATAACCAGAAGCAAAATCGCAGTGTTTTGCTATTTTTTTGTTGCGTGTCCGAGTCGCCCCTGCTACCGTATCGCCAAGAAGTATGCTGATCAGGGGTAATTTGCCGGTATTTGCGTTGTATACAGACCCCGGGGCGGGTAGCATGATGCTGCAACTCGTGCTGGGCGGTCTATCTGGCTTGTACGTTTATTTCCGTATCTTTCACCAAAGAGCACGAAACTTCTTCTTGGGAAAACCAG
>QIAR01000245.1 GCA_003225595.1 Acidobacteriota bacterium
CGTACACGACCGCCAGCAGGGGAGGAGCGAGCAGCACGCCCCAGAACGGAATTACTATCCCGAGCACGATGGGTGTCAGAATCGACGCCCACATCGGCACTTTGGCCGTGCGCCTCATGATGTATGGCTGAAGCAGAAGTCCGTCGACTACAACGATCATGGCGTAGAGGATGAGCACATAGAGCGGGTGTTCCCAATCGCCCCACCGCAGGGTTGCAGCAAGTACCGGACCGATCATCCCCAGTACCGGCCCAAGGTGAGGCACAAACTGCAGAACAGCCGCCAACAGAGCCCAGAACGGTGCCCATGGAACTTTCACGATCCACAGACCGATAAGCCAGAGGACACCGACCGCGAGCGAATCCTGAAACTGCGCGAGAATCCACTTCTTCAGCGCAGCGCCGGTGATGTGAAGATGCTCTCCAAGTTCCATCTTCTTTTGGATGCGTCCGGGACCGCACGCGTGACGAAACTCGGGTCCGCCACTTCTATGACTGCGTAACCTTGAGCCCCGAAATTCGTTCCACAGCGAATCCCTATCGAACTGGGCGGTCCGTTTTTCTTTTCATGTTAGACTCGAATCACAGTCAGCCAACCGAGGCAAAAAATGAAATTCGGCGTGATCATCTTTCCTGGCTCGAATTGTGACCACGACGCTTACTGGACGATTCAGCAGGTAGCAAAGCAACCGGTTACGTTTCTCTGGCATGAGTCTCATGATCTGGAGAACTGCGACGTTACTATCGTTCCCGGCGGCTTCGCATACGGAGATTACCTGCGCACCGGGGCTATTGCAAAGTTCTCTCCCGTGATGGAATCGGTAAAGAAGTTTGCCGACCGGGGCGGACTGGTGCTGGGCATCTGCAATGGTTTCCAGATCCTGTGCGAGTCGGGACTGCTTCCGGGAGCCCTCATGCGTAACATCGGACTCAAGTACATCTGCAAGCCGGTTCATGTGCGCGTGGAAGTTGCGGACACTCCGTTCACCAACGCGTGCCGCCAAGGCGAGGTTCTCACTATTCCCATCGGGCACATGGAAGGTAATTATTTCTGTGATGATGCGACTCTGGCGGAATTGCGCCGGGACAATCGTGTCGTGTTTCGTTATTCGACGCCGGACGGCCAAGTCACCGTCGATGCCAACCCGAATGGCTCCCTGGACAATATTGCCGGTATCTGTAGCGCGGGCCGGAATGTTCTGGGCATGATGCCCCACCCTGAACGTTCATCCGAACCAGAACTGGGCTGCACCGAGGGATTCAAAATCTTCCAGTCGTTGGTTGGGGCAATGGCGACAAAGTAGTCCAACAGGGCCCGGCCTCGATATTTGCCAAAAAAGCACCGCCTGAGGCTTCCACTCTTTGTTTCTGTTTCATGGGGAACTACGTAAAGAACAGGACCCATTAATAACTCTAGGCAAAGCGGCAGGCGTCCTGAGTGGTTCGATGGGCGTAAGCCAAACTAGATCCGCACGAATATGATTCGATTCGGAATCGTTGGCTTCGGATTACACGCCGTGCGGCGGCTCATGCCCGGCTTTTCGCTGGCGAAGAACTGCCGCGTTACCGCACTCTCGCGGCGCGACCTGCACAAAGCCCAGGAATCGGCGCGGCAGTACAGTATTCCCCTCGCATTCGATTCGGCGGAAGATCTTTGCCGTTCGGCGGAAGTCGACGCGGTACTTGTGACTACACCCAATTCCCTGCACTTGCGGGATGTCTTGCTAGCCATTCAATGTGGGAAACCGGTGCTTTGTGAAAAACCTATGGGAACAAGTGCCCATGAGTGCCGGCAGATGGTCGAAGCGGCGCGGCGCACCGACGTACTGCTAGGTGTGGCGCAGGTCTTTAGGTTTGAGGACAGCACGGCGCGCCTGCGGGAACGCATTGCGTCTGGACAGATCGGGAAAGCTATTTTTGCCCGCTCTGAGTTCTCTTATCCGGGCCGCAATCACGCCCGAACCTGGATCACACACCCCGCGCTAGCTGGCGGAGGCCCGATCGCTGATGTCGGTGTTCACTGCATCGATGCTCTTCGTTTCATCCTGCAGGACGAAGTTACCGGAGTGGGCGCCCGCGGCATGTCCGACGAAGACTCCGGCCAAGTGGAGGCGGCGGCGGTTCTCGCGCTGCAGTTTTCTCGCGGCACACTAGGTGCGGTGCTGGTGTCAACTCGCGCCGAGTACCGGACGCCGATCGAAATCGTCGGTGAAGAGGGGGTTTTGTCCGCGGATGACGGATTAACGGTGGGACATCCGATCAACTTGCAGTTGAAACGCGGAGGATCGGTCGTGGAGACAGAAATGATATCCAACCAAAATGCGTATGCCCGCCAGGTGGATATGTTCGCTGCCGCGATCGAAGGCAAGAGCCAGTTCCCTGTTCCCGGCGAAGAAGGTTGGCAAAACCAGGAAATCCTGGATGCGGCGTACCGGAGCATGAAGAGGGGAATGGCAGAGGACGTGCCCATCATTCAAAAGCAGATCTCTCGCTCGGCTTGAAATAACGACTGGTAATACTGCGTGACAATCACCGCGGCGGTATGCCCGTGGCGTGCACAATCGCCCAGTGCCACTCCTGATCAGGACGAAGGGTGATTCCTAGAGGTTCGCGGAAGACGGTGGTGGTAAGCGGTGCGGCCTTTCCCTTGAGGTGATAGAGCAGGGTCAAATCCGAGCGCTTCTCGGCTGCGGAATCGTCCGTCGCGGCAGCAGGAATAAGTTTGGCTGAACCAAGCGCGACTGAACCATAGTAGGCTGCCTTGGCATTCTCGTGGCGCACAACAGTCAGGCCCACTGTAATCTCGCGTACGTTCCAGCCCGTGCCGTTGTAGACCGAGAGCTGCAATGTATCGCCAGTGATGGCCGCCGGTCCGTCCAGTTTGAGCAGTTCGCTGTCCGGCAGCTCCTTGGAGACGATTGAATCGTTCACCAATGGTACGACCTGCGCACTGAAGGAGAGGCTGCAGGTCACGTCAGGCGAGGAGACCTGGAAGTTCTTGCCGGGCTCAATGGAAAGCAGAGGCGAGACGTCGCTGAGCTTTCGCCTTTGCACTTCGTCCATCACCTGGGGGAGGTTGTCATTGTCGATGACCGTGTGCACGGGCTGTGCCTTCTTCTTCCGCAATGCACGGGCGACGTCGCCAAGTGGCACGTCAGCTGTTTCGGATTGCGCCGCGGCAAGAAAGGGCAGCAGCAATGCCAAAAACGACAACATAGCGGTTATGTATAGCTTCCGTTTCATCCGAGCCGTCAATCACTCTCTCTGATGATCCTGATCATTGTGCCGCAAGCTGTGCAGCAGAACACGCAACGCGCAGGCTCGCGAATTCAGTCGATTACTAGAAACACATGAATTATTGTCTAGGAAAATTGTATCCAGAGTTGTCGGCGCAAGAAGAAGAAGAAGGTGAACGTTAGTGCTAGGACTTTAGGAAAGCGGCGCGGGAACTCAGAAGAAGAAGGGAAAGGGCGCGCGTGACGAAATGGTGCGCAACGGGACGCGCGCCCGCGTACAGCAACTTACAACAGACCAGAGGTCCGAAAACGATTTACGGGATCCATCGACAGGCGCTGCCGCCGGAAAATCCAGCGGGCCACCGCAAATCCGACTGCCGCATAGCAGAAATACACAAACCTCATAGCCCACCCCCAAAATCAAAGATGCACTTCTGCACCTTGGGGGAGGCTCGCAAGCCGTGTACGCGCTCACGTTACCAAGCCCACACCATTCGGTCAATGCACTAATGTGCTATCCGGATAGCACGAAAGTAATAGGTGGGTAACTGCCGTCTGCAAGACGGAGACTCATGAACTTCCGGCAGGCATCCCCCTGAACCGCGACTCCGGGACAATCCGAGGCTAGTGACCGCTTTGCAGCACGCGCTCGTTCGGACTCTCTACCGAGGCAGCGCCCTCCAGCGGATGTGCGCTCCGGCCGTGGAAGAACAAAAGATGGATCAGGAACATCACGACCAGCACCGCACCGAAAGTGCACACGATCGTGGCTCCTGTTGGCAGATCGAGCTCGACAGAGAAATACACCCCGAGCGCCGATACCAGGGTGCCCATAGTCCAGCCAATCGCCAGGCGCCGGCCCACGCGGTCAGCAAACAACATGGCGCCGACTGAGGGCACGATTAGATAGCAGAACACCAGCAGCACGCCGGCGATTGCCACAGAGGAAGTCACGACAAAGCCGAACGAGGCGTAGAAGAGGAAATCCCAGAAACGAATGCTCATCCCGCGGCGCTCGGCCTCGGCAGTATCAGTCGAGATCAGCAGGAATCGGTGACGAAAGATGTAGTGGAAAAGTCCGATGCCGCCGTAGAGAATGGCGGTCTTCGCGACTTCGTGCCTTGAGACTGCCAGGATGTTGCCCACCAACATGTCTTTCAGGTGCTCGGTTTCGCCTGTGGCCTTGCTCATCGCAAGGATCGCAGCCGCTGAGGCAACAGCGTAAGCGATTCCGATGAACGCCTCCTGCGGGATGTGCCCTCGGCGAGTACGAGCGAGCGCGAAAATCGCCGCCCCCACAAAAGTAAACGCCAGACTGAGCCAATACGCGCCTTGTCCATGGGGATCCATGCCGACCAAGATGGCAATGGTAGCGCCCAGCGCCGCAATCTGAGCCAGCGCAAGATCGACGAAGATGACTCCTCGTTCCACAACGTGCACGCCGAGATAGGCATGAATGCCAGTCAGAATGAGGCTGGCCATAAAGGGCCAGAATAAAAAAGGAAGAATTTCCATGTTGCTCCTTCGCCCTACTGGGTGGCTTGGAAGGCCTTGGTTAGCAAACTAATATCGTAATCGAAGAGCTTGAAATAGTCGGTCACATCTTTCTCGCCGCCCACTGACGGCAAATAAACCAGCACTTTTGCGCCGGTCTGACTGGCTATGCTGTTGGGTGTCTTCAAATCGAAATACGGTTCCACCATGATGATTTTGCAGTTCTCTCGTTTCATGAGTCCAATGAGTTCGATGGTATGGCTGGGGGTAGGCGGAATGCCTGGCCGCGGTTCGACGTAGCCCACCACATCCAGTCCGAAGTGCTTGGCGAAGTTGGGTAAGGAGCGATGATAAGTGACCACTTTGCGCCCGCGAAACGGCTTCATTTCCGCATCCCACTTTTGCTCAGCCGCCGTCAGCCGTTTGTCAAAATCTTGAAAGCGCTGCTGGAAGTAAACGGAGTCGCCGGGATCCATTTCGCCAAGCTTGGCAGCAATTCCTTTGGCGATGCGCCTGCCATTGTCTGGATCGAGCCAGTAGTGCGGGTTCCCGAGGGGATGCACGTCGCCCATGGCGCGAGTGACTGGCCCAGTGGGAATATCGAGAATTTCTGCGAACTGCGAGGCATCGAGATAGCCCGCCGCTCCCTGCTGAATCCTGGGATTTCCACTTTGCGTGACGAGAGGCGGCAACCAGCCGATTTCCAATTGCAAGCCGACCACGACTAGCAGGTCAGCCTGGCGCAACTTGAGCAGAAAGCTTGGCTTGGCCTCGACGAAGTGCGGATCCTGATATCCTCTGGCAATCGATTCCACGTTGACCTTGTCGCCACCGACCTCCTGAGTCAGGGCAGCCATATCAGTGGTAGCGGTAACGACATTGAGCTTTTTGGCCTCTGCCACTATGGGCAAGAAAAATGAGCACAACAAAACTGCAGCACCGATGGCAATCAGGAATCGAAAATCACTTAATTTTCTATTCATTCATTTCTCCTAGAACGGGTGAGCTCCGTGCGCTCCCAGCGAGAAGATCACCTGCATCAGCAGCTCATTTGCTTTGATGTTCTCGGCGTAATTTGTGAAGCGATACTGACCGCGAATCTGGCTGAATTCGCTCGGCCAGTAGGTCAGCACCACCGAGCCTCCCTTATCCGTCACGTTGGCGAAACGGCTGCGGTCCGACCAGTCGTATCGTCCGCCCAGGAACCAGCGGCGCTTCATCTGGTAATCTGCGGATGTATAAAAGCCGAAAGCACGCTGCTCCCTCAGCGGCTGTTGGCGCTGGCTCCAGATGAACTCACTGCGCCCGACAAAGGAGTGATAGATCGATCGGCGTAGCGGCTTCCAACGCAGAGTGGCATCAACGCCATACAACTGTGTCAGGAAATCTGTACTCGACAACGGCGTCACTGAATTTGTGCCTGCATCATTGTGTCCGCGGGCGTAGGAAAGCCCGATATCGAGATTAGTGGATTCAGTGATGTCTTTGTAACCTCGCAGGTGAGCCACGGTGCTGACATCGCTCTTTTGCGATGCCTTGAACACGTCGGCCGAATCGCCGCGGAAGACCTGTCCTGTAGCCTCCAGGAAAATACCTTTCGGCGCCGGCAGGATGCGCTCAATGGAGACACCGGCATCATCAATGCCGTCCTCCCCACCCACCAGATTAGTGTTTACAATCGGCCGGTCAATCCACGGCAGAACGTGATTGTGCATCAAGTTGACCTTGCCGAACACAGAACGCATTTTCCCCACTTTAGCCACGACACCCGCGGGGAGCGCTGTAAAAGTGATGTACCCCTCTTCCAGATTCACACCCTCCTCGCCGAAGGAGATGAAGAAGTCGCCGCGAGCGTAAGGGTCGATGATGGCCTGAAAACCGACTTCAGACTCATGCATCTGCAGCGAAGGGAACGGCTGCAGAGTTGCCGACGACGGGGCCGAGTTTCCACCGGCGGCTCCGACGAAATCCCCGATGACGCTGATGTCCGGATTCAACGCCTTCGAGGCAGCGGAAGCACCGCCGTAAATAGGCAATTGGCCACCGGTAGTGGCAATGCCTGCCTGCGCCTCAGCTGGAGCAGGCGTCGGCGCTGGGGCGGCGATCTGCGGGGGAGCCTGAGCCGCTGTTTCGGCCGGCTGTGCTCCGGCGGGCTGAGGCTGTGGCGCTGCAGCCGGTTGTGCTTGCCCACTCTTCAGCATACGTACCTGACCTTCCAATGCGATGAGACGCTCTTCGAGGTCCTTGATGCGTTGCTCGAGTGCCGCAGTATCCTGAGTGCTTGCTTGCGCAGCGCTCGTGCTGCTCTGCTGGGCGAATAGCGGTGTGGAAAAGAGAATCGTCACAACGGCTATTAACATTCTGTCCTTCATTCCACGACTCCTCAATCTGGAAACGATAGCCAGACTTGGTTGTGGCTCGCCTACTGGACCGAAAGCGATATTGGGTCAGAAGCGCGCGAATTTGCCTTGCAGAGGGGGTTTCTAGTACGCCGGAGGAGGACGCACGTATAAGGGGAAAGATTCTCGGAATACCCGGGGACGCGCGCGGAAAAGACACACGCGACGCCGGATGAACAGGACAGGTGAAAGAGCTAGGAAGAGTACTAACGTGGTCCCCGGCTGCGACATGAGGCAGGTCAGACAAAAAGGTGCACTGGCAGATGAAAGCGTGCAAGTCTGCGCCGGGCTGCCGCCGTCAAGCACTTGCGGGCGGCACAAATGTGCAGCTTGGTTAATGCTGGCTGCCAACAATGCAAACAGGCACACCCAGCTCAGCAAAGCTCTCCAGCCCGCTTGTTTGCGCCGGATGGTTAACATTCTCTTGCTACTTAGATGCCGAAAACACGCCCTCTAATGGCGTTTTCTGCTCATGTTTCAACGGGGTGAGTTTCATTGTAACACCGGCAATTTACGGCGCTGTGATTCAAAGGCAAGGAGGAGTCGAGATACAAAAGTGATATGCGCTCGGCGCAGGCGGGTGCCAGGAGAGAGACGAACGAAGCTTGTTCCTGCCGGTTGGTCTCAGTTCCAATTCAACTCATATTCCGAGTCTTTTAGACTTTGTCCGTTTCAAACACTGGTCCGATAAGAAATGTTAGAGTCTTTCAAGGTTCGTAGAAAGTCTTAAACCGCAGAGAACGCCGAGAGCGCGAAGTCTTCGCAAAGGACTCCGAAAGCTCTTCTCGGCCTCCTCCGCGGATTTTCTCCGCATCTGCGGTCAGCCTCTAACGTTGCTCTAGCCCGCGCATCATCTATCCTATCGAGGCTGTGTGCCCGCTCCTTGTGCGGTTCCGGCTGCTGGGACCACGATGGCTTGAATCCCCTGGTCGGTTGCGAGCTTCTGAAAGGCTGCCACATCGGTCCTCTGGAGCTCAGCCCAGCGCGCCCGGAAATCGTCTGCCTGCTTTTTCAACTTGTCGAATTCACGATATTGCGCCTCGGTTGGCGCGGAGTCTGATGAACCGGTGATCGCCATGGCGAGGTAGGCCAGTTTGCCATCGATTTGCGGAGGATAAGCCAGCGAGTCCTCATTGGCGCTGATTCTCAGGTTAATCAAAGTATCGCGAACCGATACAAGTTTCTGATCGAGTGCCCCTGCCGTACTGAGGACTGTCTTTGAGTTGTCATTCTCGGGCAGCCTTTTCTTTAGTCCGTCCACTTGCGAACGCAGGTCTTGGATCTGGTTAACCGCATCGTAGACCCGGCTCAGCTCATCACGAATCTCGATGAGAAGCTTGAATTGTTTTTCCATTTCCGCCTGCTCCACTTTTACCCTTGGATCAAGCTTCAACTGGAGCGGCGCGGTCTGACTCTTGCCGTCAACGGTTAGCCGGACCTGGTACTGCCCTGGCACTGCGAGCGGTCCGCGCGCACCGTCCTTGTACTCGAATAAGTAG
>QIAR01000749.1 GCA_003225595.1 Acidobacteriota bacterium
ATTGAGGCGAGCGTAGGAGAGCCTTCTATATTCTGCTTTGGCTCTCACCAAAATCGGAATCTCCGGATCGGCATCCCTCCAGACTTCCAAAAATTCTCTATATTCGGACAGACTTTTTGTCCTGTCGTGCCCAAGGGCATGGGAGCGCGCTAGGCCAAGCAAGGCAAGAGCGTGAAGAGGTGAGAAAGGAGCAACCCCTCGATGATCGAGGATCCTTTGGAACTCGATTGCTGCCTCATTCCCGGCCCTTAGTTGCAAATGTGCTTGCCCCCTTAAATAGATCGGCAACAGGCCCCAACCCGAGCTGTCAGTACCCAGTTCATAAGGCACGGCGGACTTCAACAGCTCAAGGGCCTGTTTCGCATGGTTTCGACTCAGTTCGATAATGGCTTGGACGCTTGGCGCGCGGAGATTGTGCAAACGCGTGTCTTGGGGAAAACGCTTCTCCACTGCGGCTAGCTGCTGCTGCGCTCGTGCAGAGTTCCCCGTTAAAGCAAGGGCGAGCGCAACCAACTCCTTGTCGGTTCGGAGATCTGGCTCCGATGCCAAGGCTTGTTCGCGAGCCAGCTTGCCGTATCCCAGAATCGCATTGATCACCGCCAACTGAACGGTCGCAAGTGCGGCCCCGTCTGAGTCGTGAGCCGCCCGGCGGTCTTGAACGGTTTGCTCAAAAAGCACTGTGGATTGTTTAAGTTTTCCCCAATATCCCGCCTGAAGAGCGTGATAGAACATGGGCCGGGTTGTATCTCCTCTTTTCTTAGCCCACTCCAATTCTCGCTCCATAGCTGACGAATCATCCTCGATGAAGGCGATGGTATACAGTCTCCAGTGAGTGTTCGGCCCATCCAGCTTCTTTGCAACCGAATCTTCGCAGATCGCCTTAGCTTCGCTCCAACGATTGAGGCTGAAATAGGCGGTGGCAAGCCTTTGGTAGGCGAAGTTATGGTCGGGTCTTAAGAATATTGCTTGCTTAGCGTTGTCAACAGCATTTTGATAGCGTCCGAGCTCGTTGAAAACTCCGGCCAAGTCACTATAAGGTTGAGCATCCCGAGGATAGGTCCACTTCCACAGTTCATAACTTTCAACCGCTTTGTCCAGTTCGCGAGCCGCATCTTCGTAATACAACGCAGCGAGGTATAGTTTCTCGCGTTCACTCACGCTGTTACGCAAGTTGAATGCTCTTGTCAAGTATTCTGTCGAAAGATCATCTTTGCTCATGGCGACGCCACCGGAATACAGATCGCCCAGGGCCGCATTAGCCATGGCAAAGTTCGGATCAAGCTCGGTCGCGCGCTTGAAATAGGTCACGACGTCCCACACATCCGCGCCCTGCGACTGCCGTTGACGTCCCAAGGTATAGGCCTGCAATGCTTCCAGGGAGTTTGTGGTTGCCTGCTCCAAGGGAGCACTGAACTTCTGTAGAGACTTAACAGACTCCCCCAGTTGCGCGCGTAAGTTTGAAGCTGCTCTGCTCAATTCCCGAAGCACATGCTCTTTACCTTCCGATTCGACCCGCTGTTGGGCCAAACCCTCGCCAGTCTGGCAATTCCGGGCCTCGAGCGCGATGGCGTAGTTACGACCCAGTTTCGAGATCGAACCTGTCAGCATTGCTTTGATGCCGCGGCGAGCACAGATTTCGCGTGCGATTTCCGGCGTAATCTTTTCATCAGGCGAACGGCTCATGTAACGCAGCGTTTCCCGAACTCCATTCTCGGGAAAAATGTTTAGAAAAGGTGATTGGTCGAGTTCGATCGCAAGCGCCTCTTTCAAGATCTCATCAAAAATCGGATCACCTGTGCGGTTCGTAAAATCAGCGAGCACGAGCGCATCTTTTTCAGTTAGTGGTGGTGGCCGACGGATATAGAGAAACACACTGGCCGCCGCTAACATGGCCAGCAACACTGGAAGCCCGTACAGTGCGCCGCGTCTCCACCAGACACTCTTGCCACTAGTGACGCTAGTAGCTCGCTCGATCGGTACGACAACATGTATGGCAGACCTTGGCGGCTTGTCCGCAGTGTGGGCAGACGCGCCGTTCGATGGCTCAAGTTTGGCGATGAAACGATAACCGACCCGAGGCAGCGTTTCGATGTAGCGTGGTTTTTCAGCATTGTCACAAAGAGCAGCGCGGATCTGATTGATCGACAAGTTGATTCCGCGTTCAAAGTCCACAAAGGTGGACAGAGGTGTCGCCGAATCTCTTCCCGGCTGATCACATGACCCGGATTTTTTAGCAGGAGCAAGAGGACTCTGAAGGGTTGCGGTTGCAGCTTGATCGGAATACCTGACTTGAAGAGCCTACCAGCGAGCGCATCGATCTCAAAAGGGCCAAACTTTAGGTTCGCCGAATCATGTGAACGAGACGCCATACAAGTACCGCCAAACCAGCGGTGAGGATTTTAGCCCGGAACTGGGTCTCTCGGCAAATATGCCAAAGCTAAGAAATCCCGCATTTTTATGTAGTTGGACCCTAACACGAAACTAAGACACTGCTGCATTGCGTTAGCGCGCGCCTGGGAGTAATCCTAGTCAAAAGTGGAATGAAGATGTCACATAAAAGTCAGGCCTGCGCCATTGGACAAAGCAAGCGACCTGGGCAAGAGTCTCCTGTGAGACTCGCGGTTGGCGCCTCGCGGCCACCTGGCTAAAGGCGACGCCACATAAATTCCGGCACACCCCTGATTTTTCCGGTTTCGGCATTTTCATCATGAAGGGCTAATGGGAGTGGGCCCACCG
>QIAR01000192.1 GCA_003225595.1 Acidobacteriota bacterium
TTGCGTGCTGATCCCATCTACCGTCGCCGGTTCCAGGAAGAAGCCGCGCGCGTTTCCCGCTTCAGCGATTCCCAAATCGCCTCCGTTTACGACGTATTTGAGGATCAAGGCGAGATCTTCTTAGTCATGGAATACGTCGAGGGTCAGACCCTGCGAGAGCGGCTGCGCCAGCCGATGAGCCTGGATCAATTTCTCGATATCGCCACTCAATGCACCAAAGCCCTGATCGCGGCCCACGAGCGCAGCATCGTCCACTGCGATATCAAGCCGGAAAACATTATGCTGACCACTTCAGGCCAGGTGAAAATCCTGGACTTTGGCGTCGCCAAACACCTACCGCGCTCCGATCAGAGCTCTACAGTCGACCGGGGAGGTGGTTTTGGTGGCACACCGGCCTATATGTCGCCGGAAGTTCTGCTGGAAAAGGTTCCGGATGGACGCGCTGACATCTTTTCTCTCGGCGTGGTCTTCTATGAAGCTTTGACTTGTCAGCATCCGTTTCTGGCCGGGAGTTTTGTAGCCACCTCCGACCGAATCCGCCACGAGACACCGGCTTCGATACGAATCTTCAACCCCAAGGTGCCGGAACCGTTGGAAGCATTAGTCAAGAAAGCGATGTCCAAAGAGCGTGGCCAACGCCACGCCAGTGCTCGCGAATTGCTGCAAGATCTGCATGCCGTTCAGACCGGGATAACGCCCAGTGGACTTTCCCGTCTGCTTCCAGCTCGAGCTGAGCGGAGATCCAGACGCGCGTTTTTGCCTGCGATTGCTGCGGTCGCAATGGCTGCCGTGTTCTTGTTGGTATTCTTCACGAGAGTACAAGTCAAACACTGGTTCGGGATCAGCACGCCAACTCCCATTCACCTCGCTGTTCTACCCTTTACCTCTATCGGGCATGATCCTGGCACAAAAGCTTTAGGCGATGGTTTGAGTGAAACACTGGCCGCCAAACTGACTCAACTCTCCGGCAGTTATCCTTTGCAGGTCGTGCCCATCAGCGAGGTCCGCGCCGAGGGCATTACCAGCGTAGAGCAAGCACGCAAGGGTTTTGGTGTGAATCTTGTGCTGGAGGGCACTCTGCAGGAGTCCGGTGACAGAGTGCGAGTGACCTATGGCTTGGTGGACGCGAAAAGCATGCGGCAGCTCTCCGCCGACAGCATAACTACGGAGGTAGCCGATGTATTCGGCGTCCAGGACCGTGTAGTCGAGAATGCCGTCAGCATGCTCGGATTGCAACTGCAAGGAAGCGAGCACACAGCGTTGATCGCGCACGGTACACAGGAACCCGCTGCCTACGACTATTATCTCCGCGGGAGTGGTTACTTGCTCGATTATCACAAGCCTGAAAATATCGACAGCGCAATCTCGGCCTTTAACCGTGCTCTCAGCCTTGATCCCAAATACGCTCAGGCTTACGCCGCGCTGGGACAGGCGTACTGGCACGGTTATCAGGAAGGACAGCATGGCAGTGAGTGGATGGAGAAAGCGGGTTCTGCCTGCAAGCAGGCCGCTGCGGAAGCACCTGGCTTGGCCGACGGACACACGTGCCTGGGCAGAGTCTACGCCGGAGCCGGAGAGTACGAGAAGGCGGTGGCAGAGTTTCAGAAGGCCACCTCTCTTGATCCCACCAGCGATGAGGCCTTCCGTGGTCTGGCCGCCGCTTACCAGAAGCTGAATAAGCCCGCCGAAGCGGAAGCCACCTTTCGCAAAGCCATCAGCCTGCGGCCGCAATATTGGGACGGATATACCTGGCTCGGGTTCTTCTATTGGCAGCAAGGGCGATACGAAGACGCAGCCAAGGCGTTCCAGGAAGTCATCAATTTGGCTCCCGATAACTTCCGGGGCTATTCGAACCTCGGTGGAATCTATGTTCTCCAGGCGCGGTACCAGGAAGCGATCGCCATGCTAGGGAAATCTGCCTCCATTCGTCCGACGGTCGAGGTTTACAACAACCTGGGCACGGCCTACTTTTCCCTGCGGAAGTTCGCCGAGGCGGCACGCAACTTCGAAGAGGGCTTGAAGTTGGACAAAAACAGTTGGTTGGGGTGGGGCAATCTGGGGGACGCATATTATTGGGTATCGGGAAAGCGGCAACAGGCCGGTAATGCTTATGGGGAAGCCATCCGTCTTGCCGACGAGAAACTTCGGGTGAATCCGCGAGACGGACGTACCCTCGCCTATCGCGCGACTTATCTGGCCATGGTCGACAAGAAGGAAGACGCTTTAGCTTCTTTGCAGAAGGCAGTATCTTTGTCACCCAAGGATCCCGACGTGCACTTTCGGGCGGCGTTGGTATACAACCATCTTGGAAATACGGACCTTACGTTGGAGTGGCTAGAGAAGGCGCTAGCGTCTGGCGCCCCGGCAGACTGGATTCGCGTCACACCGGATTTCGATCATTTGCGCGCCGATCCGCGGTTTCAGGCTATACTACGCCGACACAAAACCTGATGACGTTGTACGACAGATAAGTTTACACCTTTGGAACATGGGCCCCTGTTCGAAAGTATCAGGAGGAGACGATATGAAAGAAGAGAGAAGCACTCAGGAAATCAATGGCGCAAAGCTCCCGGTGCACATTCGCCCGGACGGGGACGTAGACAACGGAGTCGTCAATGTAAGAAAATCCGCGAAAGACGAAGTTGTCTGGTATTCGGAAGGAGACGAGTTCGAAGTCCACTTTCCGACGACTCCGTTCGTGGACGATACATTCCTCGTCCCAGCGGGAGGAAGCCAGAGTTCCGGACCAGCCCTACCGAGCGCTTCGATTGGCCACTATGAGTACTTCATCACTAGCGTCGCTCTGGCCAAGAGTGCGGATCCTGGCGTAGATATTAAGCCCTAGGGCATCGGAAAAATAAAGATAACGTACTCCGCACCAGCAAAGACACGCGTCCGGGGTCTAGGGAGGGTGCGCTCTTATCAAGCTCGATCCACCTCACCGCCTGCAAGGGGAGGAATGGCGCAGCAGTAGTCCTCGCAGTCGGGAAGGCTAGAGTGTGTTCGGATTCATTGACGCCTTTTGAATCTCCTGATTGAGGTAGCCGCTTTTGAAGAAGAACCGAACATTTTGCCTGTCAAAGCCAAATAAAAACTTCCGCTTCTTAGCCACTTAGAAAGTTCCGCATTTTGAAGCCGGGATGGTGCTGCGGAAGAGGAATTTCCTCTCCTTGGACACTGAATTACGCGACGAACTGCTCGCGCTCATTGTGGAGTTGGAGTTACCTTCCCTTGGCTTCAATCGACTAGCCTGAGAATGACTTCTCACTCCCCCATCACCTTCACGATTACCCGCTTGTCGCGCTGGCCGTCGAACTCAGCATAGAAAATCCGCTGCCAAGTGCCGAGGTCGAGTTTTCCCGCAGTGATCGGCAGCGTCACCTCATGGTGAATGAGCAGCGCCTTCAGATGCGAGTCGCCATTATCCTCTCCAGTCTCGTGGTGTTTGTAATCCTTGCGGAACGGCGCGAGTCCTTCCAGCCACTCATCGATGTCTTCGATCAAGCCGGACTCATTGTCATTCACATAAACACCCGCGGTTATGTGCATGGCAGAGACCAACACAATGCCTTCTTTGACGCCACTTTTCTTTACGATGGTTTCCACCTGCGGCGTGATATGGATGTATTCCCTGTGGCTCTTAGTGTGAAACTTTAAGTATTCGGTGTGGAACATCACGATTCCCCCTCTGGAATTAACGTGAAAGATAGACTAGTTTCGCAGATAATTCCGTAGAAATCAGCCTGAGGATGCCATTGGATACTGACCCCAACCAACTGCAGGAACTCCAACAACTGGTCCGCGAACTGACCAGTCGCGTGTACCGTATAGAACGCGCGATCGGCATCGAGCCCCCGCCGGTCACTGCCCAAGCGCAATCTCCGCCGCAGCCCCCGCCGTCGGAACCGAGCCCAACGCCGCGGGGGCCATCAGCGGAAGCCAGGCCCATGCCGCACATTCCGCTCCGGCCTGTGTTCAAGCCATCGGCGGAGCCGGGGACTAATCTCGAATCTCGCATAGGGTCGCACTGGCTCAACCGCATTGGCATCGCGGCGGTGCTGATCGGCGTTTCCTATTTTCTGAAATTCGCCTTCGACAACAACTGGATCGGAGCGACAGGACGAGTCACCATAGGTCTGCTGGCCGGAATCGCCGTCGTGGTCTGGAGCGAGCGATTCCGCAGCCGCGGCTACAAGATATTTTCCTACTCATTAAAAGCGGTAGGTATCGGCGATCTGTATCTATCGCTGTGGGCCGCCTTCCAAGTTTATAGCCTGATCCCGAGTGGGGCGGCGTTCGTGGCCATGTTGGCAGTCACGATTGCCACAGCGATCATGGCCCTCAGTCAAGACGCGGAAATCCTCGCGGCCTTCGCCCTCGCCGGCGGCTTTACCACTCCGGTGCTGCTCTCGACCGGCCAGAATAAGGAACTGCAGCTCTTTTCCTATCTCGTGCTGCTGGATATGGCTACGCTGGTGCTGGTTGCGCTCAAGCCCTGGCGCCGCCTGCTGCTGCTGAGCTATGTGGGTACATTGCTTCTTTACATCGGGTGGTACGCCAGTTTTTATAGTCAGACTCAGCTTCGCCTGACTTTAGGATTCGCCACGCTGTTCTTCGCCATCTTTGCCATCGCCCCTCTCGTCGCGAGCAAGCCCGACAACGAAACCGCCCTGTTCTCGACTCTGCCGCTCTTCCTCGCCTTCGTAAACGCCGGCGTGTACTTCCTCCAGGTCTATGCGATGTATGAGGAGATCAATAGAACCGCCATGGCGTGGTTTGCGCTGGGATTGGCTGCGGCCTACATCTTCCTGAGCCGGCAGGCGGGTGCCCGTTACTCCGATCCCGCTGCAAGACAGACCCTGCACTTTCTGCACCTCGCCCTGGCTATCGGCTTCATCACGATCGCAATCCCCATCCGCCTCGACGCGCACTGGATTACGATCGGCTGGTTCGTCGAAGCCGCCGTATTGCTGTGGGTGGCCGATCGCATCCACTCGGACTTCCTCAATGCATTCGCCGTAGGAGCGCTGGCGCTGGGGGTTGCGCGCCTGCTCTTCATCGATAATTTCTATTCCACACAGCTCATTCTCAATGCTCGTATGGCTACGCATGCTGTTGCAATTGCAGTGCTGGCGGTAATGGCCTGGTACGCTTCGAAGCGCAATGACGAAACCGGTCGCAATGCTACCGCTGCGGCAATCGTGGGTCTGAACCTTTTGGCGCTGATTGCGCTCAGCCGCGAGGTTACGGATTATTATGCGCAGCAGATGGCCAGCGTGCGTCCGCGGCCCGGGCAGTGGAATCGGTCCGACTGGTTGAGTCTTCGCAGCGTAGAGATTGCTCGCGATTTCACCTATTCCGCGCTGTGGATGGCCTATGGCGCCATGTTGATGGTTGTGGGTTTCTGGCGCCGGTCAGCATTCGTGCGTTGGCAGGCGCTATTCCTGATTGCGGCGACCATCGTCAAGGTATTCGTCTATGACGTTTCGCAGCTCGATCGCGGGTATCGCATCGTGAGTTTCATCGTCCTAGGTGTCTTGCTGCTGGCCATTTCCTTCGTCTACCAGCGGGACTGGTTGCAACTTGGCGAGCGCAGGAAGAGCGCCGAAGGAGAATCGGCCAAGGCATGAAGCCTCTCCCTGCGACTCTGCTGATCACTCTGGCGCTGGCCTCCCCTGCGGACCCGGAACCAGCGCTTTCCTATTTCACCAACCTGCGCGACGTCACCATCGCTGCGGCCGACCGGCAAAACTACATCATCGTCGATGAGGATATCTGGAATCACGCTCGCCCGGACCTGGCAGACCTCCGTCTCTACGACAACGGAACTCAGGTGCCGTTCGTGCTCGCTGAGCAAAGAGGAGGAACTTCCAGCGAGGAGCGGCCGGCAAAGATCCTCAATTTGGGTGCCGTCGGCGGCCACACCGAGTTCGACCTCGACATTGGCGAAATCGCCGAATACGACCGTATCCGGCTCCAACTCGATGCCAAGGATTTCGTGGCCACGGCTTCGGTCGAGGGCAGGAGCACGCTGGGGCAAGGACCAGGCACTACACTGTGGCCCTCCACCCTGTACGACTTTTCGCGCGAAAACCTCGGCTCCAATTCCGTACTGAAGTTGCCAGCTTCGAGCTTCCGCTACTTGCACGTGCGACTTTCTCATGGCATTCGCCCGGAACAGGTGAAGGGCGCGGCCATCTACAACCTGCAGGAGAAGAAGGCAGCGTGGACCGCCGTAGGCACATGTCGTGTCAGCGAACAGAAGAAACACAGCACGATAATTAGTTGTGACATGGCGGCAAGAGTGCCGCTCGACCGTATCGTTTTCCAAGTTACCAGCAGCCAGGTTAATTTTCGCCGGACCGTGAGCGTGGCCGACGAGCAGGATAGGCAGGTGGCGCGGGGTGATATCAGCCGGATCAAGATCAATCGCGCCGGGACAACAGTTGTCTCCGAGAGTTCGGTGGTGAACCTCCCTGATGTGCATTCAGACCGCATCACAATAATGGTCGATAACGGCGATGATCCGCCACTCACGTTCGATGCCATACAGCCGCAGTCACTTGAAAGACGTCTTTACTTCGAGCCGCAAGGTAAGAATTCCCTCAAGCTCTACTACGGTGACGAGAAGCTGACTGCGCCGGTCTACGATTACGCGAAATTCTTTAAAGCCGATCCAGCCGCTGCCCAAGCCCAGTTGGGGCCAGGCACGCACAATCTTGCTTACACCGGCCGCCCCGATGACCGTCCCTGGTCGGAACGGCACAAGGCTATTCTCTGGTTAGCGATGTTGCTGGCTGTAGCTGTACTGGCAGTGTTCGCGATCCGTGGCTTGCAAGCCGGTACACAGGCCGGGAGCTAGAGTCGGCCTTACCTGTTACTAAAGGCATAAATCTCGTCGGCCTTCGGTTACTTGTTGGCTGAGCCTCTTTCGGGTTCCACTGTAGATGCACCTCAACGTTCCGGTCGTCCAGCATGTAGTGGGCGGCATAGAGATGTCTCCAGGCAGGGTGACTTGCTGTCGCACACCCGGTTGACGGTGCCAACTTTCTAATCGAGGAGTCGAACTGATGCGAAAATTTCTCGGCGTTTCCCTGTTTGTTTGCCTGGTTTCATTAGCCGGAGTCGCGCAAGAAACACCCAAACCGGAGGTGTTTGGCGGCTATCAATTCACAACACTGGGTCCCTCCCCCCGCTGGAATGCAAGCGGTTGGAACGGTTCCGCTAGTATGTACATTACCCGTTGGGTCGGCGTAACAGGAGACTTCAGCGGCGCCTATAGTTCGGGCTTGAGTTTCCACACCTACACGTTCGGACCTGTTGTCTCGACCCACAAGGGCAGAATCTCCCCGTTCGCGCACGCCCTCTTCGGAGGTGCTCATGCTTCCGATAGCGTGAGTGGCACTAGCGGCTTTGCAATGCAATTCGGCGGCGGCGTGGATGTGGGACACAAGCAGTTTGCGTTGCGGCTGGTGCAGGCCGACTGGCTGATTACGCGCTTCTCTGGCTTCACGGATAAGAACAACGCTCGGGTTTCGACCGGAATCTTGATGCGTTTCTAGGTGAGCAGCCGTTTACCACGGATAATTAAGGGCGACCTTGGGGTTGCCCTTTTCTTTGGTCTCGAAATCACTCATCCAGGATTACCGCATCGACTCTTCCACTTCCGAGAGCCAACCTGGACGCTTCAGCACCTCACGCGGCTTGGGGCCGTCGGCCGCACCTACAATTCCGTCCTGCTCCATCAAATCGATGAGATGCGCAGCGCGCCCGTAGCCGATGCGCAGCCGCCGCTGCAGCAGGGAAGTGGACGCCTTCCCAAACTCCACAACCAACTTCACCGCATCCTGATAGAGCGGATCGTGTTCGCCTTCTGCTCCCTCGCCATCATCACCTGGTTCACCGGGCTCGCGTTCTTCTCTCGGCGCCTCCAGGAATGCCTGCTGGTATTCCGCGGTGCCTTGTGAGCGCCAGAACTCGACCACTGCCGCGATCTCTTTTTCCGTCACAAAAGGCGCATGCAGCCGATGCACACGGGCTGAGCCTGACGGTAGATACAGCATGTCGCCGCGTCCCAGCAGCGCCTCGGCGCCATTGGCATCGAGAATGGTGCGCGAGTCCACCTTGGTCGCCACACGGAACGAAATGCGTGCGGGAAAGTTTGCCTTGATGAGCCCAGTGATCACGTCAACAGAGGGACGCTGGGTTGCCAGCACAAGATGGAGTCCCACCGCACGCGCCATCTGCGCCAACCGGGTCACCGACTCCTCAACGTTGCCGGAGTCGAGCATCATCAGATCGGCCA
>QIAR01000193.1 GCA_003225595.1 Acidobacteriota bacterium
GCTCGTACGCGGTTTGATCAGGTGGCGGCCCACTTTGCGAGGCCGAGCAACGGGCCAGCACAACCGAAGCTTTGCCAAACCGCTCCAGCTTGATACGGCTGGCCGGAGTGTTCGCGTGGAGCATGGCGGCGGGACTGGTCACCGATGAGGCGCTGTCTTCCACCGAGAGCTGCATGAGATCCTTGGGATCGCGCACGCGAAAGACCATTGTCTCCACCATATTCCTCGGATCCACACTGAAGGAATACTGCACGCTGCTGAACAATGCCTGTATCGAAAATTCGCGGCGGATGCGCACGTAGTTCGCGCTGGAGGATTCGGAGGACGTCAGCGCGCCCACTCCAGCCTGCAACAATGCCGGATTTTCAGAAAGTGTGGAATGGCCGCGGTCGACCTCGAAATCTTCACTGAACAGCGGTTGCTTGGGTACCCGTGCCAGAGCGGAGGCGATCTCTTTCTGCTCTTCCGCCGACGGCGCACAGACGTTGATCACGTTTACCTTGACCGGCGGCTGCGACTGCCGCTGCGCCCAAGTCAGAGCTGCCAAAACTACGCAGCATATGATCACTAGATATTTAGGAGGCACGGCGGCATTTTAACAGGGTACGGACACTCGGCATCGGGCTTCACTCGGCGGGGACCCCGGTGAGTACGGCAGGTGTAATCAGAAAAAAGTTGGCTATCGTTGGGATGCCGACCTGGCATTCGCCAATATTTCTGCCCCGGGGCACATTTTGGCACCAAACGATATGGTGCGGGAAACCAGCCTGCAGGTGCGAGACGCCCCTATCCCACATCTCCCATCTATAATCAATGCCGGCAAATTATGCAGCTCTCCTATCACGATCTGCGTCTCAAGTTAAGCGCGCAGGGATTGTGGCCGATGGGTCGCCTGGCGCGAATTGCTTGGTATGTGCTGGGGCTGGACCTGCTCCTATTCGTCCTACAAAAACTGCTGGGACTCTTCAAATTATCGTGGGGCGACAGCCTGGGGGGCTGGGTCAGTTTCCTGAGTCTTGTCGCGATCGTCCTCTTCTGTACGCTTGCCTTTCGATGGCTCAAAGCAAAAATCCTGTGGCGACTTCGGAACCGCCTGATTGTCACCCACATATTTATCGGTGTGATCCCAGTGGTCCTGCTGGTGGGTATGGCCTTGATCACGATGTACCTGTTTGCCGGGCAATTCGCCAGCTTTGTCGTGACTTCGGAAATCCATTCGCAACTCCGCAGCATGGGGTCGGTCAACGCGGCATTTGCTAATGAGCTTGCAGCCAGGCTGGAGCGCGGTCAAACGCCAATGGCTGAATCGCTAGAGGGACTGCGAAAACGTGACCGGACCTGGGCACATCGTCAGGTCTGCGCCTGGTATGGAGGCAAAGCGCTTCCCGTTTGCTCTGGTCCTCAGGGCGGCACTCCCTTCGCGCTGCCATCGTTCCTTAGCGCCCAATTCGGCGAGATCGTACGCGACCGAGGCCAGCTTTATCTCCGGGCCGCCACGGTTCTGCCCATGGCAGCACAAAAGCTCACCGTGGTCTGCAGCGAAGCCCTGGACAAAGATCTGGTGGATAAGATTGCAGCGGACTTGGGCGAGATCACTCTCTATGCCTCCGGATTTGATGCGCAAAAACCGGGACAGCCGGTGAAGCCAAATCCCTCCGGTCTGCAGGTTTCTGGAGAAGAGAAAAAAAAGAAAGAAGGAGTCGCCGTTCGCCAAAGTAATGGCGAGACGCTGGTGGAGGGCGACAACGAACAAATCCGCCCTACTTTTATCGCAGGTGCTGTGCCGCCTTCGACCGGCGCCCTGGATCGCGAGATCACTTTTGGGACGCCGCTTCCCGTCATCGCATGGGAAACCGGCGAGCATCAGCGAGCAGGCGCGCTGGTGCGGGTGCAGACGCGCCCTTCGGTCCTCTACAGCCGCTTGTTCGCTGCGCTGGGAGACTTCGCCAAGGGAGTGGAATACATCCTCTTCTTCGTCGCGATCTTCTTCGCGATAATTGAACTAGTGGCTCTGCTGGTGGGCACGCGCCTTACGCGCACCATCACCAGCGCCGTGGCTCAACTCTATAAGGCCACGAAACACATCGATCAAGGCGATTTCAGCCATCGCATTCCGGTGAAATCAAGCGACCAGCTTGCCGAGTTGGCCAACTCGTTCAACTCGATGACGGCATCGATCGAAAGACTGATCATTGAGCAGAAGGAAAAGCAACGCCTCGAGAACGAACTGGTTATCGCTCAGGAAGTGCAGGCCCAGCTCTTTCCAAAGGAGGTATCGCAACTGGAATCGCTGGAAGTGCACGGTTTCTGCCGGCCCGCGCGCACTGTAAGCGGAGATTATTATGACTTTCTCTCGCTGAACTCCGACAAGCTAGTCCTGGCGGTGGGAGACATCAGCGGAAAAGGTATTTCCGCAGCCCTGCTGATGGCCACTATTCACTCCGCAGTACGGGCTTACAGTCTGCAAGACATGCCGCTTCTACGCGAACCTGTCGCCGTGGGCGCAGCAGCGGGTTCGGGAATGATGATGGCCTCAGGTTTGTCGACCTCGGAAATTTCACCTGCCACATTGCTTTCCTTGCTCAACCACCAGTTGTACGACAGCACCCCACTCGAGAAGTACGCAACGTTGTTTCTGGGACTCTACGATGGCCAATCACGCAGGCTGACCTACAGCAATGGCGGACACCTTCCGCCAATCATCATCAGCGAGGACGGAACCCTTCGTCGGCTCGACCGCGGCGGCACAGTTGTAGGACTGTTCGACAACATGTCATATGAAGAGAGTTCGGTGCAGCTCGAGCCTGGTGAAATCTTACTCGCCTACAGCGACGGCGTAACAGAACCGGAAAATGATTATGGTGAGTTCGGCGAGGCGCGGCTGATCCAACTCGTAAGCGAGAATCGTCACTTGCCTTTGGTGCGCATCACCGAGGCGGTCACCGCAGCCGTGGACGATTGGATTGGCCCCAAGGAACAGCCAGACGATGTCACGCTCGTGCTAGCGAGAGCGCGATAAGCGGAGCGAAACACCAGACTCAAAACCCAAAAAGTTAGCCCGTAAGCATTTCGTGAACTTTGCGGACCAGATCCTGCACAGGAAACGGCTTCTGCAGAAACGATGTCTGGCCGTCGGTGACGATCTTGGGGATTGCGTCGCTAGCGTAACCAGAAACGAACACAACCTTCAGCCCGGGCAGCCGGAGGCGCAGGTGCTCCACTAGTTCGTCGCCAGCCATGCCGGGCATAATGACATCACTCACGAGTAGGTCGATTTTGCCGGAATGGCTGGTCACAAGTTGAAGAGCCTCCTCGCCACAGCCCGCCGAGAGCACGTTGTAACCTTGTTCATGAAGCACTTCCCACGCCAGTCGGCGGACCGCCGAATCATCTTCCACCAGCAGAACGGTTCCTGATCCCTTTGGCGCGGGCTCAACTAGAAGCGGTTCAAACGCGGGTTCCAGCTTTCCTTCCGCACGCGGTAGGTAAATTTCGAAAGTTGACCCCCGCCCCGGCTCGCTAAACACGGAAATGTGACCACCGCTTTGCTGCACAATGCCGTATACCGTGGCGAGTCCCAGGCCCGTTCCCTTGCCAATTTCCTTGGTAGTGAAGAAAGGCTCGAAGATTTTGGCTCGAGTCTCGGCGTCCATGCCGATGCCGGTGTCACTCACGGCCAGCATGACATAAGGACCCGGAACCAGGGAGGCGTCCTGGCGGGCTGCGGTGTGGTCCAGTTGGAGATTCTTTGTTTCCAAACTGAGGCGGCCGCCAGTGGGCATGGCATCGCAGGCATTGACAGCCAGATTCATGATGACCTGTTCCATCTGCATGGGGTCTGCGCGCACAAGCCATAAATCCGGCTGGCTCCGTATTACAAGTTCGATGTCCTCCCGGATCAAGCTCGGGAGCATCCGGTCCATCTCGCCGACAACCATACTCAGATCCAGCACTCGGGGAGAGAGCACTTGCTTGCGTCCGAATGCCAGCAATTGCTGGGTCAAAGCTGCCGCACGCTCGGTCGCATGAAGAACCCGCTCCAATTCCTTACGCGCCGGATGTTCGGGTGAAAAACGGCGCAGCAGAATTTCGCTGTATCCGTGGATGACTGAAAGGAGATTGTTAAAATCGTGCGCGATGCCTCCCGCGAGGCGGCCAATGGCTTCCATTTTCTGCGCTTGGCGAAGCTGGGCTTCCAGGCGCCGCTGCTCAGTCACCTCGCGTTGTGTCCCCCAAATACGAACCAGGAATCCCTTTTCGACGACTCCGGTGACGTTATTCAGAAAATAGCGATGGTGACCGTGCTCATCTTTCTCCAGCGACTCGCCATCCAATATCCGATATCCAGATCGAAGGAAATTCCGGACGAGTTCCAAATTCTTTGGTTCGGAAACATGAAACAGTTCACGCACTGCCACGCCTCGGAGCTGCTCGGCCGAGCCGAATCCCCGAAGTCGCGCCAGAGCTTCGTTGCATTCGTCGATAACCACAGTGCGGTACAAATGATCCATTTGCTCAGCTTCGGGGAGTGAGAGGGAGAGAGGCTCTTGCAGCTCGCAGCGCCAGATCCCCTCAGTACTCTGCCTGATGTAGGCTCGATAGCGCTCCTCGTCGCGCCCCCGTTCCTGCTCAGTGCGTTCCAGGTCTGCCAACATTCGGTTGATCACCGTCGAGAGCCGGGACAACTCGTCGTTGCCCTCGGTCACAACTCGTGCCGAAAGATCGCCGCGCGCTCCGATGGCAGCGACATTCTTCCCCAGCCCAATCAATCGCGAGAGCACCAGCCTTTCCAGCAGAAACAGCGTAACCATACTGAATACAACCCCAACCACCAGCGCCGCAGCCATCAGGTAAGTCTCGGCATTCTTTCCTTCCGCATAAATTCTTCGTGGAACACGGATACCGAGTATGAGCGCGGGTTGACCATCAATCCCGTTAATCAGCTCATATCCGGCAATGGACTTTTCATCCAAGGTCTGCGTCGCGATCGGCGTTAATCTCGAGAGCGAGCTCTGAATCTTCTGGAAATCGGGTGGGAGTTGGGGATCATCAACGCCGTGGACCTGCAGGTCCAAACGCGTCAACAACGAGAGACGATGGATTTCGTTCGCGTCCAGCCGTCGGCCCATGATGAGCGTGCCTCGCGGCGGTCCCTCGCCGGAAGACTTCAGGATGGGAGAAGCTGCAACCATCATGGGGCCATCGGGCAATACCATGATGCCGCTTACAGTGCGCTCGGCCCCCGGACGCCCTATCAAAACACCAGGTTGGAGAATCTTCTGCTCGAGTTCACGCTGGATTCGGGGATCCAGGGGGTGACCAGCGAGACGCTCGTATACCGCCTGATCGGAAGAATTCAAATAGATCACCAGGCTGATCCGGAGTTCGGTCAAGATCGCGGTGGGAAAATTGGAGGCCAGAAATCTCCGGTTGAGATGTTGGACGAATTCGTAGGCCTTGTCCCAGACGCTGTCATCGTGAACAATAGTGCTGAGTTGATCGATCTCGCTTTGCAGAGCCGTCGAGGTCCGCTGCACCTGCTGACGAGTAATTTGGGTTTCAAAATCAGAGAAGCGCCGCAGCAGGGTCAGACGGGTGAGGACGAAAAATGCCAGAAGCAGCCCTACCAAGGTGGTCCCAATGATGACCAGTGTCTTGCGGCGCAGTGTCACAAATACTCCCAACCCTCCCAAAACCGGGGACCACTCAGCTATTCGCATCACTCGCCGAGGCGAGCCATTGTATTCGCACGCGGCGTTCAGTAGCGAACACAGCGGCGCTGACTGGCGAACTGACGCGATTAGGGGTTCTCGGAAATTCAACTTCGGAAAAGCGACTAGTTCGGATCAGCGACAGCCTTGGAAGGACTGCGAGCCGGAAATTCATTGCGCCTTCGCTTCCTTCGGGATCACTGTAACTCGCGACGTCACCTGCTGTCCCTTTTCCATGCCTCCGATGATAACCAAACCCGCGGGCGTAACCAGGAGTCCGCGATGATCCATGGTCGGATCGGGAGTATTTTCAGTGATCACTTCCCACTTACTTGTGCGCAGGTTCCAGGCGAAGGTGACTGGTGATGGTTCCGACGGCCGCCCGTCGTAGCCGATGCCATCGTAATTGTAAGGATTGTCGGTGCCGCCAGAAAAGTAAATCTTCTGGTCCTTTTGCGAAGGCCCCGCGGCGATGCGGTAGCGCGCATTTCCAGGATGGTTAGGCAGCTTCGTCCACTGGATCTTCGACAGGTCGCGGTGGTCGATCTTGCCAATCCAACACTCGTTGGGAGCGATGTAGCGAGGCGAGTTCGCGGCAGAATTCTTGTAGGCGCCATCTACGTAAACAATCGAATCGTCTAGCAGCGCTCCGGCATGACCGAAGACTGGCGTACCCGGAATGGGGGTCGCCTGACGCCATGTATTCTTCTCAGCGTCGTACACTTGGACATTCCGGACCGCGTCGTTCTTGGACCAGCCACTGATAAGGTACACGTAGCGATCGCGATACACACCAATCACGGAGTCGTCCACCGGCACCGGAATATCGGCGCCTCGATACCAGCGGTGACCAATCGGTTCGTAGACTGCTACATCGGAAACAGTGGTCTCGCCTCCTTGCCCATCCACCACGTATCCGCCGAATAAAAAGACTTGTTCGCGCACTCCGACCGCAGAGGCGGCAAGACGTCCGGCTGGGCCCGGCACCGGACGAAGCTCAGACCATTTGCCGATGCTGAGATCGAGTTCATACGCGGCGTTGGTGATGGAGTCCCAGGTTTTCTTAGGGCCGATGCCCATAAACGAAAACAAAAAGAGCCGCTTGTGGATTTTCACGCTAGCGACAGCATTGTTGGAAACCGGAGCCGGCAGCGGGTGCAGTTTTGGCTCCGCCGCATGCAGCATTGAAGCCAGTAGAAAGACATAGGAGATGATCGGAAACGTTCTCTTCATTCCGGAGTGTTTTCTCCGATAACGCCGTCCGTGCTGTCGCTGGCGAAAGTTTGCTGCTCTAATTGTTCAGTCGTACCTGGCAGAGAGCCTACGGGCATCGCAACAGGTTCGGGTCCAACCGGAGCCACTGCTGTTACCGCAATATGTCGCTGGCACCACACAGTCTCGCCGGCTCGCTGCCAGAGCCTCGTCCCGGTCCACCACAATAAGATCACTTCGAAGAGCAGGAACGAAACTCTTGCGTGCTCACCTGGAATCTGGGACCAGATCAAAATTCCAACACCCAACGCGAGCCATGCCAGGAAGCCGATGCGGAAGTACAGCCAGAACAGGCTACCGAAGTTGCGGACCGTCAACTTGAATGCGCGGACTAAACTACGGCGAACCACACCCTCGTCCTCGGCCACCACGTGAATCTGCGCCATATCGAACCAGAGACGCACCGCCATTAATAGAAAAACCACCAACAGCAGTCCAACCACTTCAATCCAGAAACCGAGCTTTTCCTGCGGCGCGTCTTCGGAAAGGGTACCCGACCATTTGTTGATGCGTGAGGCCAGGATGGCAATAGGCGTGAGCACAATCAGCATGAAAATTAGAAGCCGCACCCAGCGCCAGAAAAATCCGCCACAAGCTTGAAAAAATTCTCGCGTCGTCAGCTTGCGATCCACCCGATACGCCTCGAGGATCCCGCCCGTGAGAAATAGTGCGAACACGAAAAAGATCAATGCGAACAGGAAGGAGTCTGTGAAGTGGGACCAGAGAGACACCTCAGGGTTGGCCGCGAGTTCCAGAAAAGCACTCAGGTCAAAGCCGTTGACCAGGCGCTGCGAGTGGAGGCTGTGGTCGGCGACTCCACCCATACGCAAAGACACGGGCGCTGTGGCAAACCCGGCGAGAACATAGTTTATTGCGACCAACCACCAGAGCACGCGCTGGTAGCGCCACACGCGTCGAGCGCCTTCCGCGAGAATGCCGGGTTGATGTGACATCGCGAGTTCTCGATTCTCAGTGGATAGTGGTCAGTTTTCCTTCATGCGTATTTGGTCACCGACAACTGAGCACTAGACACTGGCCACTCTTCTACACAAGCCACGCCAGGAGCTGTCCCAG
>QIAR01000194.1 GCA_003225595.1 Acidobacteriota bacterium
TTATGTTTGCAGATAATTCCCAGACCCCTGGGCTGGTGCCGGTACTTCCGGCCATGGGCCTTGTCGAGGCTCGCGATCCTGGGTTTGCCAATCCCGAGCGGCAGGCGACCATGAGCGAACTGGTGCCGTACTTTCTCGGCTACGGCAAAGTCGAGCGCAATTGGTCGGACACGACTTTGCGAACGTATGGCAATTCGCTGCGCTGGATCATCCGGATCATCGGGGACCTCCCGCCCCAACGCATTCGGCTGGAACACGTGCTCCGGGTAAAGGCGGATTGCGTACGGCGAGGAGCCGGCAACCACCATACGGCAACCGTGGTAGCTGCTCTCAAGTCATTCTTGCGTTTCTGCCAATTGAGCGTCGGGTTAGAGACCATGGACGTACAGCAGATTCGCTGCCCGCGCATACCCAAGACTGAGGTCCTCTACCTCACGCCGGAAGAAGTACAGCAGTTCGTCGCCGCAATTCCGATCCACAAAAGTCAGCGCGGGTTTGATCTCAAGTGGCTTTGCTTCCGGACGCTCGTGGAGGTCCTCTTGGGCACCGGCGTGCGGATCTCGGAGGGGCTTTCCCTCAAGCGCACGTCCGTCAATTTCCAGACCGGGGAGGCGACCATCGTTGGCAAAGGCAATAAAGAGCGCGTGATTTTCTTCAGTCCGCGGTCGCTCAACTGGATTAAAGAGTACCTGATACGGCGAAAGGATGGAGGTGAGTCCCTCTTTGTGGTGGGCACGAATGGGAGGCCGCTCACCCTGAGTACGGCACTAGTCTGGTTTCGCCGCTTTCGCGAAATGGCGGGAATAAAAAAGAAAGTAACGGCACACGTGTTCCGCCACACCGTGGCCACGACACTGCTCTTCAACGGATGCCCGATCGGGCATATCAAGGACATCTTGGGACATGAACGCCTAATCACCACCTGCAACTTCTATTTAGGTACCGATAAGCGGGCGGCCAAGAAGGCCCACCGGGATTTCCTGGATTATGAACGCGCAGAATGAACCACATGGATGCGGCACTTAAGCGTCTGGGCGATCCCCGAGAAGTAGCCGAAACCATCGTCTGGTTGGCCTCGGAGCGAGCCTCATACGTCAGAGGCCAGACCATACTCGTGGATGGCGGTGTGTACAAGGGGTCATAAAGGTTTACGCCTAATTTTGCTACGGCCGCGATTATTGCCAACCTTGCGGGCTTCGAGTAATCTTATAATTCCAAGAATTGCCTTGTTGCGTAGGGAGACGTGCCCCCACTACCGCAAGATCGGGACGTTTTCATCTGGGCCGCTGCTCACCTTAGAACCACGCTCATTCTTGCGACCGCGCAGAGCCGATTCTGCTCGCCGTTTCGCTGCGTGTCCGTTCATAGATTTTCTCGTCAAAGATGTTAGCGCCAAGAAACTCGTTATTGCTCAGGGGAGGGTGTATGTCCAGGTTCGGCCAGAATTCGCTTTGGATCGCATTGGTGGGACTCTCTCTATTAAGCCAGATGTTTGCCCAAGGTGGGGCTACCGGAGCCATCACCGGTACGGTGCAGGATCCCAGCGGTGCGGTTGTCGCTGGCGCCGACGTTAAGATCACCAATCAGGACACGGGTGTGGTCACTCGCTCTACTAAAACTGACAGCAATGGCTCTTTTACCGCTACCCTGTTGCCGGTCGGAACCTACACGGTGTCCGTGAGCAGCACCGGCTTTCGCGAGGCCAAATTCCCCGACATCGCCGTTCGTGTAACAGAAACCACCCGCATGACGGCCAAGCTTATACCCCTCCAGGTTCTGGAAAAGGTGGAAGTAGAGGCCCAGGTGCAGGCGGTGGACACCACTACCGCCACCACGGGACAGGCTATTGAGGCCCGTACTATCCGTGAGCTACCGCTGGCGACCCAGAATTTCCAACAATTACTCACGCTCTCGACCGGTGCGCAGAGCGAGCTAAATGCCTCTGCTCAGCTCGGTCGAGGCAATGTGCGCGTGATCGTGAACGGCCAGCGCGAGGACAATAACAATTACTTAATCGAGGGCATCAGCGCAACCGACTACAACGTTGCCCAGGGCACCAACATACCGTTACCTAACCCCGACGTAATTGGTGAATTCAAAGTTCAAACCTCCCTCTACGACGCCAGTCAGGGTCGCAACGGCGGCGGCAACGTAAACGCGATCCTCAAATCCGGAACCAAGACTTTTCACGGTGATGTGTACGAATTCTTCCGCAATGACAAGCTTAATGCCAATGAGTATTTCCTGAATCGCGCGGGTCAGCCCCGCCCGGCGGTAAAGCAGAATATTTTCGGCGGCAGTTTGGGCGGTCCAATCGGCAAAGACGCGCAGGCCGGATTCTTTTTTGTGAACTACCAGGGGACTCGCCAGCGCAGCGGATTGTCCCCGGGAACTGCTATCAGCAACCCAGGACTCCCGGTGCTTCCGACCGACCGTTCAGCGGCTACACTCGCGGCAGCCTTTAGCACTGCCGATTTCCCTATCGCCCCGACTGACATCGACTCCGTCGCGCTCGCTCTGCTGAATTTCCCGGGCGACCAGTTCGGCACCAGTCCGGGCGGTTTCCTAATCCCTTCAATACCCGGCACACCGGACCTCGACCCCGCGAAAGCGTCCTACGTCTCGGCGCCATTTATCATCAGCAAGCAGGGCCGGTATACTGACGACCAATTCACGACTACCTGGGACCGGGAGTTTCGGGGCGGCAACGACAAGCTCTCTGCGCGCTTTTACTTTTCAAATGCTGAGTCGCTTTTGCCCTTCGGTGCGGGCGGCTTACAGGCGTCGCTGGGGGGAACTCTGGCCAGCAGCATCAGCGCTACGGATCTTAACTTCCCCTACGACCTGCCGGTCAACGTGCGTTTCCTGAGCATCAATCACACGCACCTGTTCTCGACTACGTTTGTAAATGACTTTCGCTTCGGCTACGTGCGCATCAACAATAGCCTGGTAAACGTCCCGCCGGTGACGGCAGACGATCTGGGTATCATTCGGCCGACCAACAGCGTCACGAAATCCATTTACAAATTCTCGCTTTTCGGTAGCTCGGGATTCCAGATCGGTCCCACGCCCCCGGCCGACCAGTTTCAGACCCAGAACAATTACAACTTCGTCGACACCATGAGCTGGGTCAAGGGAGCCCACGTCCTCCGCTTCGGAGGCGAATACACCCGCGTCAATCTCGACAAGCTCTTTCCCCAGGTGTTCAATGGACAATTGTTTTTTGTGAACACCCCCGGAGGCGCCACAGACTTTCAGAAATTTCTTACCGGTGCGGTTGATTTCAGCTTCGGTGGCGGAGGCGTCTTTAATCACCAATACCGCACCAATGATTTTGCTTTCTTCGCGCAGGATGACTGGAAAGTCCGCAGTGACTTCACTTTGAACCTGGGACTGCGCACCGAAGTTTTTGGGGCATTCCACGACAATCTCTGTCATATCGGAAATCTCGACTCGGATCTTGCCAATAGCCGTCAGTACCCCTTCATCTATGGGGATTGCGTAAAGAAATTGAATGTGGCTGGATTGAACCCAACAGGCAGCAACACAACGTACAAGAACGATTACACCACCGGCTGGGGTCCCCGCGTCGGCTTTGCCTGGGACCTGTTCGGCCATCATACGACGGCCATCCGTGGTGGCTATGGCATCTACTATGTCCGCGAAGATGTCGGGACCGTCGACCAGCTCAGCTTCCAGGCGCCCTTCTTGCCCGTCGCGTTCTTTTCCGGAACGCCCGGTTGTATGTCTGTCTTTTTCTCTTCTACACCCAAACCTGGTTGCCCCAGTCCCAACCCGAACGCGCTGCCCGATGCGGGCACAATTGATCCCACTTTCATTCCATGTCTGGCAACACTTCAAGATTTTCCCCTCGACCCGTTGGGTCAACCTGACACTAACCAAGCGGGGAATTACGCTTGCAGTGGTCCTGGCATTCCCTCCACCAACATCTTCGGCCTGATCGTGCCCCGCAGGTTCGTAGCGCCCAACACGCAGCAGTGGAACCTCACCATACAGCGCGAGCTCGGAAGGAATTGGGTCTTTGAGGTGGGGTACGTGGGCGCACATTCGGTTCATTTGCGCGAGACGCGCAGCAACCTGCAGCCGCAACGTGCGAGCGCGACAAATCCGCTGGTGCTGACGGGCGCGAGTGGGCAGCAGTTCACTATTACCACTAATACCGTCGCTAACGCTCCGGCGCGTTCGCGCGCCCAAGGCATCAACGGCTACAACGGCATGCAGATCTTCGCCGACGATGCTTACTCGCATTACCATTCGCTGCAAACCACACTGTCACGGCGTTGGGGCGCTGGATACTTTCAAGCCGCTTACACGTTCTCTCGCTCCACCGACGCGACCTCGAGCGGGAACACCGCGTTGAACACGGCGTTTAACGATGAATCCACACTCGATGCCTCGCGCGGCCTGTCCGACTTTGACCGCACTCATCGCTTCGTGGTGAGCTATCGTTACGAGCTGCCCTTCTACCGCAATGCCTCGGGAGCCACGGGCGCATTGCTGCGCGGCTGGAGCATCAGCGGAATCACCATTTTCCAGTCTGGCACGCCATTTTCTGTTACGGACTCTGGCGCTGGCACTAGTTTCCTCGGCGCAGGTTTCACTGCTGCCACACTCGGTGCGAGCCTAGCGCCGGGCGCAACGATTGCCGGCGGTAACACAAGCGGCGATATCCATCAACGCATTAATGGTTACCTGAATCCGACCAACTTTGCCAGTGCGCCTTTGCTCTATCCGACGCAGTGTGTCAGCGATCCGAACTTCTGCACCACCGATTTCGGCAACCTCGGCCGGAACATCTACCGCGGGCCATTCCAGCAGAACTGGGATTTCTCTCTGATAAAGAACTTCCGTTTCACTGAGCGACAGTCGCTACGTTTCACGGCGGACTTCTTCAACCTGTGGAATCACGCCAATTTTGGCAACCCGTCGATCACCGATATCGAAGCTTATCTGACGAACCCAACCGATCCCGGCAATCCATTCGGGAAAATTTTCAGTACTGTCGGAACTCCTCGGCTGATCCAGTTCTCCCTGAGGTGGGCCTTCTAGATGAGCGCGAAAGAGAAGAAGCCCCGCATCCCGCTCTTGGAGCGGCAACAGGTCTCGCCTGAGGTCGGCGCCATCTATGACGCTCTGCTCGAACAGCGGGGCGTCGTTCCCAACATGTTCAAGACGGTCGCGCATACGCCGGCCTTGGCGCAGGGTATTGCTGCTTTCCTCAAGCCGCTCTTGGGAGACGGCGCCTTGCCCGGCTCGTACAAAGAACTGGTTGCGACCCGCGTTGCCTGGCTACAGGACTGCGATTATTGAACCACTGCCCATTCTGTTTCGGCGAAACAGAAAGGAGCTAGCGATGCTCAGATCGAGGCCGTTAAGGGCAACTTTGAAAAAGGTCCATTCAGCGAGGCAGAAAAAGTTGGCTTCCGCTGCGCCGACAAGCTTCACCGCTCGCCACACGAGATCAGCGACGATTTCTATGCCCAGTTGAAGAGCTTCTATAATGACCAGCAGATCATCGAACTGACCGCGACGGCTGCGGCCTTCGATTTCTTTCCGCGTTTTGTCGATGCCTTGCGCATCCCCACCACTCCCGTGCCTGAAGGTTTTTTCGAAAAGAAGGACTAAATGCGGCCTTTGGCTTCCCGAATGTCGGTGATGAGCGGCGAAGGAGCGCTCTCCGTCTTTGCGCACGCGAAGGAATTGGAACGGCAAGGCCGATCCATCATTCACCTGGAATTGGGCGAGCCTGATTTCCACCCCGCCGAACCGGTCATTGACGCCCTCCAGAAAGCCGTCAGGGAAGGGAAAGACCGCTACTGCCCGGTTGCTGGCCTGCCCGCTTTGCGCGAGGAACTGGCAATCTATCTGCGCCAAACCCGCAATCTCAACATTTCGCCAAGCTATGTTGTGATCGCGCCCGGCTGCAAGATCGCGCTGTTTTTGGCGATGATGGCACTGATCGAGCCGGGTGATGAAGTGCTTTTTCCCGAGCCTGGTTTTCCCGGATATCCATCGATCACACTCGGCCTCGGCGGCGTTCCTGTCCCGTTTGTACTGGCCGAGCGGAATCGCTTGCAACCGGATCCGGATGAGATAGCCGCCAGGATCACGCCACGTTCCAAAATTCTGATCACCAATTCTCCGGGCAATCCCACCGGCACCGTGTACACCGAAGAGGTGCAACGGCGGATCGCCGAACTTGCGGTTAAACACGATCTCTATGTTCTCTCCGACGAAATCTACGCCCGTATCATCTACGGCTTGAACTATGCCTCGATGCTCAGCTATCCCGGCATGGAAGTGCGCACGCTGATCATTGACGGCTTCTCAAAAAGCTTTGCCATGACCGGGTGGCGGCTGGGGTACACAGTTGCTCCCAGCCACATTGTGCCGGCGTTGGAGATGCTGGCCATCAACACCTACACCTGCGTGGCAGAGTTTACCCAATACGCCGCGATAGAAGCTTTGCACGACCGTGCCCAAGCAACGCCCCGCATGGTGAAGGAGTTCGCTCGCCGCCGGGAGCAGTTTGCCAGCGATCTCAATCGTGTCCCTGGCTTTCGCTGCGCTCCGCCGGAAGGTGCCTTCTATGCGTGGGTCAACGTCAGCGATACGGGTCTCAGTGCTGAAGAAATTTGCCGAATCATGCTGGAAGAAGCTGGAGTGGCGGCCATACCGGGCGCAGCCTTTGGTCCCTCAGGCAAGGACTTTGTGCGCTTCTCCTTTGCATCTTCGACCGCTACGCTCCATGAAGCGGTCGAGCGGATTCTAAAAGGTTCCAGCGCCTGGCAGGGAACTCTGGCCAGCCGATAGGTATCCTTGCAGAAATCGTAGACGGGCTTTCCGCGAGGAACTGCTTTCCGCTTGACCGCATTCACAACTTGTTGAGAGAACCCATGAACCCGCTAACTCCTAAAGATTGGCTGTGCCTCCTGCTCCTTTGCGCCATGCCTGTGCTCGCTCATGCCCAAGCTCGTCCTCTGCCCGGACCGGACGTCCAGCAGCTTTACCAGCGCCTTCTGCCTCAGATAGAAAAAATCCCCATCTTCGATCATCATGCCCACCCCGGTTTTTCCGACGATCCCGACGTTGACGCGATGGCCGCACCGCCCGGAAGCGCTGCCTTACGCACGCGTGACAGCAACCCCGAACTCGTCGCCGCCGCCAAAGCGCTGTTCGGCTACCCTTACAACGATTTCTCCGCCGAGCATGCCAAATGGATGGTCCAGAAAAAGGCTGAACTGAAGAAGGCTCAGGGGAATGCTTACTTTTCTAACATTCTCGATAAACTGAACATAGAGCAGTCCGTCGCAAACCGCGCCATGATGGCCGATTATCTAGACCCCAAGCGCTTTCTCTGGGTCTTCTTCGCCGACGCTTTCATGTGGCCGTTTGATAACCAGCAGCAACGCTCTCGCAACGCCGACGAGGAAGTCTACATTCCCTTACAGGAGAAAATGCTGCACCGCTGGATGCAGCAAGAAGGCCTGAGCCAGTTGCCGCCTGATTTTGACAGCTATTTGAAATTCATAAGCCGCACGCTGGAGAACAACCAGAAAAAAGGCGGCATCGCCATGAAATTCGAAGTCGCCTACTTCCGTTCAACCAGATTCGCTGATCCGCCACGCGAGCAAGCGGACAAGATCTATCAGCACTACGCGGCTGGGGGCGTGCCGAGTACCGACGAATACCGCACCTTTCAGGACTACATTTTCCGCTATTTGATCGCAGAAGGCGGTCGTCTCCATCTTCCTGTGCATATTCACTCAGCCGTCGGCATCGGTGATTACTTCAATCTTTCCGAAAGCAACATCATGAATTTGGAGAACATTCTCCGCGATCCGCGCTATTCCGGTACCACGTTTGTGATGATTCACGGCGGCTATCCCCTGGAGCGTGAGGCCATCTGGTTGTCAGCGGTAAAGAATGTCTACATGGACTCGTCGCTGATGGAAATTATCATGTATCCCTCGGAGTTCAAGCACACTCTCAAACAATGGCTGGAGACATTTCCCGACAAGACGACTTTTGGCAGCGACTGTTTCCCTTACAATGATGTTCTCGGCGCCGAAGAGAGCTATTGGCTGGGAGTGCAATCAGCCCGTACCGCGCTAGCCGCGGCGCTTGCGGAAATGATTTCTATGGGAGAGCTAACCGAAGCCGGTGCGCTGAATCTGGCTTACGGCTACCTGCACGATAATGCTGTGAGAATTTATGGGGACAAGGTCCACTGAGATGGCGAAAACCAAAAAGGCCAGCCGCATGAACGTGACAAGTCGAAGGAACGCGAGAAGAAGGCATGCGGCAAGCCCGAACTCGGCGAAGAAAAGGATCTTCCGGCAAAAGGGGGTCACGAAAACACGAATTGCGGGTGTCCTCAAGCACGTTCCTTGGAATACCGTGGAGCTCGAAAATCTAAACCCGCTACTGCAACGCCAAT
>QIAR01000750.1 GCA_003225595.1 Acidobacteriota bacterium
CCCGGTACCTTCGTCCCAGGTACTTCTCTGACAGCAGCCACAAGAGTTCCTTATTCGTAGAATTTGTGGGCAGGGTCAAAACACGCTGAATTTGCCTTCGGGTTAAGAACAAACAATGGTCTCGCAGGATGCGAAAAAGCAAAATGTGCCGCGTTTGCAACTGCCTCATATTAGGGGGTATTCACCGGCGGGATTAAGAGGCATTTTAAGGGGAGCTTTTGCGCGACCCTGCTCCTAAAAACGGGTAGTAAAAATGGCAGAAATCAATTCGTGCTGCGCAACAGAGTCATTTTTCACTGCTTAATCGCACCCTGCTCCTGCCGCGCAATCCATCTGTTATTGTTCAATCAGGTCGGGGTGCCTCAGGCGGATTAGTGTACAGGTGTCGATATTTCTGAAGAAGAGCAAGGACCTCGACTGCAAATGTCTCATATTCGCCGTTTTTGCCTTGCGCGCGATGCTCAAGAAGGCTACGGGTTAGATAGAAATACGCATAATGGAGGGCTTCCTCGGTAATCTCCCCGAGTGTGTTTCCGCGAATCAAAATGTAGCAGTTGTGGGTGACGAACATAGACCGTGTGACTTCTGGAATTGAAAAAAGGAACGATACGGAATTGATGTGTTGTCATGAAAAGGGCCGCTGGCGCGTTGACCAGCGGCCGGTTGTAGTGTGCTTTGAACGCAGGCAGTGATATGCGTCTGAAATCATCATCAAGGCTACTGACCGAGTGCGTTCTTGATCTTCGAGATACTGATGTCGATCCCTTCCAATACATCGGTGTTCATGGGCTCTGCTCTGCCGTGCGCCAAATACGCAGCGCGTCGAGTTCCTCTTGCAGAACTACGTGAAGTTTACGCAGCGCGATGAGCTCATCGGACGCCGGTCCTGGGACCGGAACACCTTTCAGCAGATCCTCGGCGCGCTGCCAGTTGTATGCCAAGCTTCCTGGCTGCGCGTCTTTAAGCTCCGCACCTACCGGACGCAGGATGTTGCCCAGTAAAGCGCCCAGCGCGTTGCGGAGTGCGAGCACCTCTCCAGCGACGCCGAGCTTCGCGCGGTCTTCAAGTGTCAATAGATCGATATGTTCTTGGATCAGGTGAAGCGCCGCCGTGCTTCTCGCCTTGGCCACTTCCTCGCGGGTGCCGAGGTATTCCGTCCACCTCTCGCCGGATGTTTCTATCTCGAAACTCCCAGCGCCGATGACGAACGGCTCCATTTGCTTGA
>QIAR01000751.1:0-236 GCA_003225595.1 Acidobacteriota bacterium
GTCGATGAGATGAGCAGATAAGCGGATACAGAGATTCGGTGGGATTCGTTCGCCAACACGCCGATAGGCCTCGACGGTGTGATATTCCCTGGTGGGCAGCCAGAGTCACTCGCGGCAGGAAGTTACAGACCTGGATGATTTCCGCAGATGTTCGATGCTTTGCAGGTCGCCGGAATCATGCCAGCGGAAGTACCGATCTCCGGAGCGATAGATAAGCGTGCTTATTGCATTCGCCC
>QIAR01000751.1:309-888 GCA_003225595.1 Acidobacteriota bacterium
TAGGTACCTGCCGCGCAAGGCGTAACAGTAGTGACAAATGGCTTTCGGCAGCTGCTGCAGGAAACTGCCGAGCCGGCATCTTTGCGCCGGAAGCGCATAGCCGTGGCAGGGCATCTTGCCCGGATTGCTTAAGGGTCCACAGATGGCAAGCGCCTCTTTCACGGTGAGCGTAGGTGTCCATGGGGTTTTCATTCGTTTGCTCCAAAAGGAAGAACGTGGTCGAGAGAGAGGAAACAGCGAGGACTGGGAATTAACCTTCGGATGGGTTGGTCATCCCGAAATATCGCCCGAGTTCTTGAATCGCCGGCATCCGGGTCGTGATGGGCATTTCTTTTGCGACTGCGGTGAAGGCATTGTGCAGACTCCAAGCATTCCTGGGGCGAAATTCGTCCACAAATGGCTCGAAGTAGAGGTTCGATGCCTCTGGCAGCAAGCGGATCGGCAGAATACCTTCTACGAAGACGTCGTGCAGGATCGCCTTCGCATCGGTGTCCGACACTGCTCTATCTTTCAGGTTCGCTATTTCGCCAGTAAGCCGCCCGAAATGATCCTGGAATCTGAGCACCGCATGGTTGATCT
>QIAR01000195.1 GCA_003225595.1 Acidobacteriota bacterium
AGGCGTACGCTTTGTTCCGGTTAGCTTCACGCCCACGGCAAGCAACTACGCCGGACAGAAGTGTGAGGGTGTGAATATTGTCCTCCTTGAGCGAAACACTTTGGACGCTCCGGAGCTTGGCATTGAGCTGGCTTCGGCGCTGCGCAAGCTATACCCGCAGAATTACAAGATGGACCGCATGATCGAGATCCTAGCCAACCAGGCCGTCTATGATGCGATTGTGCAAGGCCGCGATCCGCGCCGCATTGCTCAGGACTGGCAGGAGCAGTTGGAGAAATTCCAGCAGCTTCGCCAGAAATATTTGATCTACAAATGAACTCTGTCGTTTCACTTCCTAAATTGCAATCTTGACTGCTGACCACCAATTTGCCCCCGAGTGCCCGATGGCAGCTACCGGGTGCGAGTGGATACTGGATCCACTAGGAGCCTCTGAAAGACTCGAAAAGCAGATTCCTCGCGTGAAGCCCGCTTAGAACGGCAAAAGTAAAGGGGCTTATCGGCACGACTGAAGGTCGTGCCCTTCGGGAGTTTTCAACAGCCTGCTAGAATGATTTCACCCAGGCAGATACTGACGCAGGAGAGTTCATTCGATGAGCGCCATCAGCTCGAAAACACCTCCAGTTGACCACTTTTACCGTTGTGCGGGGCCGAATTGCGGGATCCTTAAGGGGACAACCGATCGCTGGTGGCTGATGTGGACATCATTCGCAGAATTAAACATTCCCGTACTCTATCTTTGCCCCTGGGACGAGAAAATCGCGCAGCAGGAGGGTGCTCTGCATGTATGTGGGGAGCTTTGCGCGCAGCGTCTCCAGTCCCAATTTATGGGAAATGTGCGCGAGAACCTGATAAGCCGGAGCAGTCAGTAAGCCGCTTAACGCCAAAAATGGGGCTGCAGTAGACCCGCTGGTCACAACTGTAAAAACCGTCTCGCCTAAGTAACCTTTCATTTGTATCTGTGCATCCCACGCGGTATCTGTTGGGAGAATTGAGCCTATACTGGGGTGCTTACTCCGGCTCTTGCGTACGTGTGTGGCTTTGGGGAGGCTTTCTATGCACTGGTCACTCATATTGTTACTTTCCTCTTTACTAGCAGCAGGGCAAGCCAGCCCTCCTCAAAGCCAGAATACTCAGGCAGCTCCGGCTGCAGCTTCGCCCCATGCCGATGAAACAAGCCTGACCGTTCCTGCCGGGACGAAAGTCCCACTTGCATTGAAACAAGCCATTTCCACGAAGAACGCCCACGAAGGCGACGCAGTTTACGCCGAGACGACGTTTCCTGTGGTCCTGGAGAACCGAATCGTCATTCCTGCGGGCACCTATGTGCAGGGCAAGATCAGCCACATCCGGCGTCCGGGTAGGGTCAAAGGCCGTGCCGAGGTGCTGATGCACTTCACAACCCTGATCTATCCAAGTGGCTACACGGTGATGCTGCCGGGATCGGTGGAAAACATCCCGGGGTCCGAGAAGACTTCAATGAAGGGCTCCGAAGGCACTGTGCGTCAGGACAGTCAAACCGGGCAGAAGGTGGGCACTGTAGGCAGCACAGCGGCGACCGGAGCCGTGGTCGGCGGTTTGAGCGCTGGTGGAAAAGGAGCGCTCATCGGAGCAGGAGCAGGAGGCGCAGTAGGGACGGCAATTGCGCTGCTTACCCGAGGCAACGACGTGCGTTTGGAGAATGGCACGTCCGTCGAGATGGTTATCCAGCGACCTATTACGCTTGATCCCACCCGGTTTCGGGGGGCCGGGAAGTAAAGTCGGCAGGCGAGGCGGATATTCCGTGCGTCGCGAACCGATCCTGAAAAACGAAAAGCCACGGGCAAGTGTGCCGACGTGTACCACACTTCTATTTCAAAGTGAACATCGCGTTTACGTGCGACGTGATGCTGATGTTTTGCGGCGTGAACTCCTCGGTGGGTGCAGGGGCCGCCCTCGTTTCCATAGCCATGGCGCGCCCCGCCATAGGCATGGGCCGCACATTTTCGAAGGTATCTACCGAAGCGTAGGATAACTCGCCTAGCGTGCGTCCGCTGGCGCGAGCCACGGTTTCGAGCGACGCACGGGCATGGCGGAAAGCATCTTCGACTGCTTTGCTTTTGGCTTCGTCCATGTTTTCCAGCGTGTAATTCACTGACTGGCTCTGGCTCACGTCGGCGTCGGCGAGTTGCTGTGTGATCGGCCCGATCTTGGAAAAATCTTTCAGCTTGAGGGAAACGCTGGTGGTCACGCGATAACCTACCAGCTTGCGTTTCGGGTTCTTCCAGTCATAAATCGGCTGGATGGAGTAATAGCCGATTTCGGCCGCTTTGGGCTCGACTCCAGTGGAGCGCAGAATCTGGCGGGTGTGCTCGGCCTCTTTGGATGCTTGCTCGTAAGCCTCCTTTGCCGTATCCGCTTGTGCAGAGATATTGAACTGCAGCAGTGCGGTGTCGGGCGCAGCTTCGTATTTTCCATCGGCGCCGGCGAATACACTGTTCGGCTGAGCGGTTATGGTCGGACGATCCTGTGCGAAGACAGTTCCAATCAACCACAATGCAACAAGAAACGCAGTCGCAATCTTCATGCTCGACATCCGTTTTCCTCCGGACAGACTTTATACGCCTGAACGGCTTCTATAGAAAGAACGTGCCCGGTGCGCGATCTTGCGTTGGCATGATAATGGAGGATGCCATACTGGCTGAACCTTTGCTCTACCGAGGCAGTGGAAGATATGCCTTAATTGGTTTATAAGCTTGAGATGTAACCCAAAGCAGACCGAATCTCAGATAAGATCAAGAAAGCTCGCCAGGAAGTATGAGGAGAGCCGGGCATGTGGCATTTCATCGCGGTGTTTCTGCGCCAACGTATCGTCCAAGTGTCAGCCTTTTTCCTGATGGGCTTCGTGGTTGAGAGATTGGCCACGGCAGACCGCTCCATCACCAAAGCGAACAGAGCTTTCAATTGTGCTTACACGGTGTTCTTTCAGGTATTCGACTTCACAGCGGGAAGCCTGTTCGCGATGTACGTATATTCCATGGCCGTTAAGATGCCAGGTAAAGGCCTAATCTCGCTGCCGGTAAGCGACAGGGGAATCCTCCCATTCGCGATTATTCTCGCATTCAGTTCAAGTATCCTAAGGGATTTCTTTTACTACTGGTTCCACCGGCTGCAACACGCATCGAGATGGCTCTGGGCGCAACACGCATTGCATCACAGTGACGAGTGCATGAACGTGACTACGACATGGCGACATCATTGGCTGGAAATGCCGATGGAGACGGTGGCGGTAATTGTGCCGGCCGCTGTACTGTTCAAGCCTCCGATTGTGACCATCCCCCTTGCCTACCTCATCACTCAGGGTATGAGCTACTTTATCCACCTCAATTCACGGATCAGCCTCGGCCCGCTAACCCCCATCATTGCTGGCCCGCAAACTCACCGCATCCATCATTCCAAGCTTCCAGAACACATTGACAAGAATTTCGCTGCGATATTCCCGCTTTGGGACGTGATCTTTGGAACCTACTACCATCCCAAGAAGGGCGAATGCCCGCCGTGTGGTCTGGCATCAGGGGAGACGGTGCATTCGTTTCGCTATGCCCTTTTAATGCCGTTCATCACCTGGGTCAAGATGCTGAAAAGAGGAAAGGAAACTCACTAACAGAAAGGAACAGGGTGACTAGTCTGCGGCGCAAAAAAAAGGCACGGACCGGCGTCCATGCCTTTTTTCGTCGAAAGAGCCGCGCATCTCGACGATGCAGTGCGGCCCGCCAAAAACTCAACGCATAGGTACCTGGAGCGGATGATCAAGTCGTAGTTCTAGGTTTGTTCCTTTGTCCAGACGAAGGTCGTGGCCAGTTAAGAATCCAGCAAGAGCCCCTAACCCGGCGCCTGCGCCGGCTCCGATTCCGGCCCCGCGCCCGCCCCCAGCAGCAGCCCCCGCTGCGGCCCCCAAGCCCGCACCTACCGCCACAGCCTCAATGGCGTGGCGTTTGCTCATGCCCTGGCGCTGGATTTCGCCCTCTTCACCAAGTTGCTTTACCGCATGTTCTCCGGGCACTCCAGTGACCGTTGCGATCAGGGGCATCTTGCCGTGATTGGTATCAATCTCGTCAAAGCTCAGCAGCATGCGTGCGTGTAGCCCCTGCTCGACCGTGCTCACATGGCCCTTAATCTTTTTGCCGCGGGGAATCGTTGCACCGTTCGGAGCCACCAGATCTTCCGCCAGCTTGGCCTTGAAGTGTTTTCCCGGCTGCAGGCTGCGCGTGTCAAGCTTGTCTTCCAGCCGGACCAGGAAAGTAGTTCCCTCGGGAACGGCATAGGGATTCGGAACAGGAGCGACTGCTGAGTCCCGAGAAGTTAGAACAGGAGCGGTTGCCGATTCCTGAGCGACTAGCGGTAATCCTGTTAACAACATCAGGGCACACAAAACCCCGCAAGACCGGATAGGGGTCATATATCAACCTCAAATGGAGCGGACTGAGTTGCTAATTACGTTGGATGTGACCGGAGAAGGAAATGCTGCCTGAAAAAGGCCGGTTGCTTCAGGATAAGAGAGGCTAGGTACTACGAGGAACTCTTGGCCCCGGTGGAATAGGCAAAACGGTAGATTTGGGAATCGATTTCTTTGCGCAGGTGTTCCCAGATGCTGGCGGGCATCTCAAGAAATTTGCGAACTACCTCGGTATCAAACTGGCGTCCCGCCCAGCGCTTGATCTCCTCCCTGGCGGCACTCAGCGACTGTGCAGGACGATACGGACGATCAGATGTTATGGCATCCAGAGTGTCTGCCACCGCGAAGATGCGTGCCCCAAGGGGAATCTCATTGCCTTTTAATCCGCGCGGATATCCAGTTCCGTCAAAGCGTTCCTGATGCGTGTAGACGATGTCGCAGGCCTCTTGGAGAAAAGGAATCTTTTTCAGCATCTGGTAACCGTGATAGCAGTGCTCACGCATGGTGGCGATTTCTTCAGGATTGAGGGCTCCGGGTTTGAGCAGGATGGCGTCCGGAATCGCCATTTTTCCGATATCGTGCAGAAAAGCGCCGCGCGCAATCACCCGAATCTGATCGTCAGGCAGACCCATTTCCCGAGCGATTGCGATAGTGAAAGCAGTAACGCGTTTGGAATGGCCTTCAGTTTCCGCGTCTTTGAGATCGAGCGCGTCGCCCAGAGCTTCCAGAGTGATGTCGTAGGAGCGCTCGAGATTCGACATGGCCTTTCGCAATTGCTCGGTGCGAGCCAGCAATTGCTCGGTGCGGGCCGCCACCAGCGCCTCAAGGTTTGTCTGATAGGCCCGATTCTCAAGCTTCAAGCGACGATTCTCGAGCGCTCGACGCGCCGTGGCCAGCAGTTGCTCGCGCTCGAAAGGCTTCAACAGATAGTCATAAGCGCCGTTGCGAATCGCAGCCAGTGCGACGGAAATGTCATGCACCGCGGTAACCATTACGACGGGCATGTCGGGAAATTTCTCTTTGGTGCGTTCCAGCAGCCCAATGCCATCGAGGTCGGCCATCATCAGGTCGGAGAGCATGAGCTCAAACTCCTCTCCGGAGTTGAGCAGGGCAAGCGCCTCCAAGCCGGAAGCTGCTTGCCGGCACTGATAATTAGCGGAAATTAGCATGGAGGAAACAATCTCGCGAATTGGCTCCTCATCGTCAACAACCAGGATTCGCTCTGTGGCCATGGATGGGTAGAGTCTAGCGCCAATTCTATCCCAGTTCCGAGGTACCTAAAGTAACCAAAGGGCGTGGAAAACCGATTGCTTGTTACCAGAAGCGTGATATTAGAAAAAATGAAGCTTCAGGTTCCTTAAACGAATGAGCATCCCATTCTGGTACGCCGTCGGCGAACTGGCCGTTCCCAATTTGACCGCGCAAGAATCGGCCGCGGCGATCATGCTGGCGGCCAGCTTACTGGTCTTCCGCACGTTTCGGGAGCGCTATTTGCTTACCTGGATCCTGGGCTGGCTCGCTTACCTGGTATCTCGCTGGACGATCCGTGGAATTGGAATTGACCAGGCACCCCCCTATCTGCAGTCAATCTCGCAGGCCGAGTTCATCTTGGCCATATGCCTGTTTTCCGCCGCTGTTTTCATCTACACGCACAGTCGCAAGCTGATACTGCCGCTGCTCGTAGTCACGCTTACCCTCATGGGATATGCGGTTCTGCGCACCCTGTATTGGCCGCAATCGCTGACCCTGCGTGTAGTCTTGGAGGTTTCCTATCGCATCATTGCGCTGACTGTAGCTATCCAGGTGACCCGGTTCCGTTGGGGACGTTGGGAAATCGGTCCTTGGCTGCTCAGCGCCTGCTTTCTTTTGCTGCACCTGGATTGGTCTCCGATGGATATGCGTCTCCCTGCGGGGACGGGGCTGATGGTCGATCTGTTTTTCGGACTCAGCATGCTGCTGATCGTTTTGGATGATTCTAGGATGCGCACCCGGCGTCTGGGCGTAGTCAACGCACTGACCACGAGCATTGTGAGAGCCCAGCAAAACGGCCCCATGATGGCGACCGCTCTTGAGGAACTCAAGGGCCTGATGAGAGCTAGGGCCGCCTGGTTCCGTTTGCTGGAAGGCGAAAAGATGGTGATTACGCAACACATCGGCATCTCGCCGGAATTCCTGCGGGCCATGAGAAACATGGATATCGATGAAACCCTGAGCCAGGTTCTTCAGGACGGTAAGCCGGCAGTGGTCAAGACTTCATCCGCCAGCGATGCGATTCGGGATCATTTGAAGAGAGAGGGATTTCATCACGTAGTCGTCACTCCGGTGCTGGGAAAGAAATCAGTGATTGGGACGCTTTCGCTGTGTAGCACGCGACGTCGCTCCTACACCCCCGATGATATGGAGTTTCTCTCGACTGCCGCTAATCAGCTTGGTATCGCGGTCGAAAATCTTCGACTTTTGGAACAGGTTCTCCGCTCGCAGCGGCAGTGGAGGAACACCTTCGATTCGATCCAGGACATCATCCTCGCCCACGATTCCGACTTCCGAATTATCAAGGCGAACCACTCACTGCTGCAACGCCTGGGACGGTCCCCGTCTGATGTAGTGGGCAAACTGTGTGAGACGGTTCTCCCCAGAAGACAGGTTGATTGGACCGGCTGCCCTTACTGCGCGCAGGGGGACACGGACTTCGTGGAAGGAGCAGACCCCTGCTTTGGCGGCTACTCGATGGTTTCAACCTCTTCGTATAGCGAACAAGGCACCAACCAGAAGGGCACGATCCATGTTGTGCGCGACACCACTGACAGGCGCGTGGCGGAAGAAAAATATCGGCTATTGTTCGAACAGGTGCAGGAAGGCCTTTTCGTCGCAACACCGGACGGCAAGCTACTCGATTGCAACGATGCTTTCGTGAAGATGCTCGGCTACTCTACTCGCGAAGAACTGATGGTTCTGAATATTAACGTCGACTTGTACGCGGAATCTGAGCAGCGTGAGACCTTTCGCCGCGAAGTAGAGGAGCACAAACACGTCCATAATTTCGAGGTCACGCTTCGCAAGAAAGATGGAACGCTTCTCACCGCAGCAGAAAGCAGCTTCGCAACGCGGGATGCTGCAGGGCGAATCGAGCGTTATCAGGGATTCCTCCTCGATATGACCGAGAAGAAGCGGGCAGAAGACGAGATGCGTCGGCGCAATCGCGAGCTCAACGCGCTGAATGCAATGGCCGTCATCGCAACTCAATCATTCGATCTCGACGAGATCCTAAATCTGACGCTACGCCAGGTAGTCTCGCTATTCGGTGCGGAAACAGGCTCCATTTACCTTTCTGAGGACGGCACGACTTTCCGCCGGCGAGCAGCTTGGGGACAGCAAAACGAGGAGCACGCGCGTTCTTCCGAGGTCTGCTTCCCCGATGGATTCGGCGATCTGATCATGCGCTCCCGGACGGAAGTGATTACTCAGGAATACGTGCCGCATCTGCCGTCACCACTGGCCGATTTCGTTCGTGGCGACGGCCTGCACTCCTGGATTTGGGTCCTTCTCTGGAGCAAGGACAATCCGATCGGCATCATGGGTGTCAGCAGTCGCGAAGCACGCGAGTACAGCAGCAACGATGAAAACCTGCTGGTGGCAATCGGACGGCAACTGGCGACTACCATCGAGAAGGTCCGACTTTACGAAGAGACCTGCCGGGCGTATGAAGACCTGAGGTGCACACAAGAGCAATTGCTGCAGAGCGAAAAAATGTCCGCCGTGGGGCAACTCATTTCCGGTGTTGCCCATGAGCTTAATAATCCGCTAACGGCGATTCTGGGATACGCCCAACTATTAGAGACCGAAGGCCTGAACGATCGCGCCTCCGATTTTGTGCGCAAACTTTTCAAGCAGGCGCAGCGCACGCATCGTGTGGTGCAAAACCTGCTATCTTTCGCCCGACAGCGAAAGCCTCAGAAGCAGGACGTAGACATCCGCAAGGTGCTGGACGAAACGCTGGCGTTGCGTGATTACGATCTGAAGGTGCACAAGATCGCCTTGGAACGCGATATCGAAGCCAGTATCCCGGCGGTGACTGCGGATCCGCATCAACTAGAGCAAGTGTTTCTAAACATCATAAACAACGCGGTAGATGCCATTCAGGAAGGCAAAGAGGGTGGCACAGTAAAGGTTCGGGTCTTCAGCCAGCATGGCCAGGTCTGCACGGAATTCCACGATACCGGACCGGGAATCAAGGATCCTAAGCACATCTTTGACCCGTTCTACACGACCAAGAGCGTGGGCAAGGGAACCGGACTCGGCCTCAGCATCTGCTACGGTATCGTGAAAGAGCACGGGGGTAACATCACAGCTCGGAATCACCCCGAGGGCGGAGCCGTTCTGGAGGTTCGTCTACCGGCTTCTGGAAGAGTAATCGCCGGCGAGACAGTCACAACTCTCCCACGCCGCGAATTGGCAATCCAAGGACGCGTGCTATTGGCAGAAGAGGAAGAAGCCGTGCTGGAGTTTGAACGCGAGGTCCTGATGGGAGCCGGTGCTCAGGTGGCAACGGTCATGAACAGCGACGATGTCAAGACCCGCCTGCACGCTGAAACGTTCGATGCGCTTATCATCAATGGCAGGATGCATGCTGGCTGCAGCCCGCAAGACCTGTATCGCTGGCTTGCCGAATACTGCCCCGGCATGGAAAGGCGGGTACTGTTTACCTTCTCAAGCGTGCCGGAACCAGAAACGCGAGCCTTCCTGCAGGAAAATAAGGTTGCGTCGCTAGTGAAACCCTTCGAAGTAGCCGACCTCATTTCCCATGCCCGCCGACTGCTGCAGAAGAGCCATGCAGCCGTAGCTGGCTAATCGCCACACTTATCTCTGCAAGAGTAGCCAAGCTAGAGTGTTTCACGAAGTGTGCGGGCGAGATCGCCAATAGCCTTCTCGTTGCGACAGTACCACACCCACTGCCCCTGCTTTTTAGCCTGTACGAGGCCGGCCTTCTTCAGGACGGACATGTGATGAGAAATCGTGGGCTGGGAGAGGTGGACTCGCTGTTCCACATCGCACGCGCAAAGTCCGATGTCCTTGCCGAGGGAGCATCCGCCGCGTTCCCTCAATGCCTGCAAGATGCGCCGGCGTGTCGGATCTGAAATAGCCTGCAATGTGCGGTTCAGTGACTGTTCCGCAGTGCTCATATCAAAGCAATAGCTGCACTTCTCA
>QIAR01000196.1 GCA_003225595.1 Acidobacteriota bacterium
CAGCCTCAGCGGTTGCTGCTGCACCCTGATCCGTACACCCGCCTTGCGAAGTTCTCCCGAGTGGAGAGCAATCTCGTAGGTCCCGAATCGCACGACGGAAGTATGCCGCGATGGCTCCATACGGCACCCAGCTCAGGAACGAAGTCTAGCATGTTCGCACAAACGTAACTTTGGGGACATGTTCATAGATAAATACCTCAGAATCAGCAACTTATTTGGAAATGCATTGCTTATGCGGAGAAAAGCTACCGTGAATTGACGCAAAACCACTTAGGTGTCAGATTGTCGCGCCAGGGGATCATCCGACGACAGTTAAGGTTGGCTCCCGGCTCATTCGAGAGTTGACGGTACCGAAGGTCCAACAGCGCTGAAACCAAGTGTCAACAGTTGGGGGAACCGCGACCATGGCATATAAGCCGAGTTTTCGTCATCTGCACCGCAAGTGCCGGCTGTCACAACAAGGCCAAAGACCGGCCATCGAGCGCTATCAAAGCGTTGAGATGGGGCCATTCCCAAGAGTCACGAAGGAGACGGGATGTCTTTCGGTACTCGGTGACCACCGTCTGTACCCTCCGGCTCTCGGGGAGATGTTGGAGTCAGATAACTACGAAGTGGCACTTGTCCCCCGGGGCGAGTGGGTTCACATCCGAGGATCACAAGTGGAGCCATTTTCCACTGCGGCGCGAGCTGTCCTATTACCTTTTAGCTGGAAGGAACTGGTTGCGCGAGTGTGTGAGTCCGTTCGTGATTCTAATCCCTTGGCTGAGTATAGCGTTGCCCGGTTCGAGGATGTCTGCGTTGATTTCACCAAGATGGAAGTGAGTCGATCGTCGGGCGAACCAATAAAACTGACTACCCAAGAGTTCAAAACGCTCAAATGTTTCTTGTTAAATCCGGACCGTGTGTTTTCGCGGGGCGAATTGCTGAAGGAGGCGTGGGGATACGAAAACTATCCTTCGACCCGCACCGTCGACAACCACGTCTTAAAACTACGCCGGAAACTTGAAAGAGATCCGGCTCGCCCTGTTCATTTTCGAACCGTTCACGGTGTCGGTTACAAATTCGTGCCCTAGCGGGAGTCCATTTTGTAGGAAGTGGGGTATCCGCTTGACTCAGGGAATGCCTACATCTTGTGGTCGCGCGGATCCAATTCCGGCGGACTACACAGCATGTCGTGGCCACCTGAGTGAAGCAGATACCCACCTTGTAGGAATAAGAACCTCGAAGACCGGTTCTATCAGCAATGATCCATGCCTTAACTGGCGGAAGTGAGAAAGCATATGTGCCGAAATTCAGTACGACTCGCGGTGACCGAAACGGCAAGCGATGACCTAGCCTTGGTCCATGCCAGCAAGAGTGGAGATGTTGCTGCCTTTGAGGAACTGGTAAAGCGATACGACGGCAAACTCTTTCGAATCGCTCAACATCTCACGCACAACCGGGAAGACGCCGAGGACATAGTTCAGGAGGCCTTCCTGAAAGCCTTTCAATACTTGGGCCAATTCCGGGAGAATTCAAAATTCTCGACCTGGCTTATCCGCATAACTTTGAACCAGTCCCTGATGAAGTTACGTAAACGGCGCCTAACAAGAGAGGTGTCTATCGATAATAACTTTCAGTCAGAAGAAGACAATCGCCCGATCAATGTCGTGGATTGGGCCCCGAATCCCGAGGAACTCTACAGCGCAGCTGAGTTACGAGAGATCTTGCACAAAACATTACAAGAGCTGATTCCGGGATTGAGTATTGTCTTCGTATTGCGAGACATAGAAGGGCTCTCATTGGAGGAGACGGCAGAAGCGCTGGGATTGAGTCTGTCTGCGGTTAAGGCGCGATCCTGGCGAGCTCGGCTGCAGCTTCGCGAACGATTGAGCGAGTACTTCAATACGCCGGAAGAATTTGCGGGTGTCGAGCCTCGCTCCAGTCACGCAGAGCTAGCCGATCTGAGGCGCCGTTCAAGCCCGTAGTGCCGGACTGCATTAGTGTTCAATATCGAAGTAAATCTTTGTTGTGGCCCGGTATTGGTTATCTTCCGGCCCTCCAGTTCCATCTCTAATTCCGCCACCGCGCCCACTTCAGGCCGCGAACCCGCGGCTTCGGCCACGGCGTTTCCGCAGCCTTTTTTGAAGGCAATCGAACTAAATCCCAACTACGCCAACGCTCGCCTCTTCTATCGCTTGCTCATAAATGGACAAGACCAGTAGAAGTACAGCCAACTCAGCGAGCTTCATGCGGCTCCTCAATTGGTGCGAGCTTTCGAAAGTCATAGGCGTAGATCGTGGCGGTACTCATGCCCCTGAATACGTGCAGCGGATTGATCTGACTCCCATCCAAACCACACCCGACCGTAAGCTGGCACTGGTTATGGGGAGATTCACGGCCGAAGACGCTGTCGAATCCGTCCAAAATTCCCGGTGCAGCCCGGAATTAGTATCCGTACCGATTAGTAGAAGAAGAGTCCGTATCATCAAAACACAAAGCAATGCCCGAAATCCTTTCGGATGACGGGCATTTTGGTTTGCCACTTAAACAGCCTGAACGTTCTCGGCCTGCCAGCCCTTTGGGCCTTTGGTCACGTCGAACTGCACGGCTTGCCCTTCTTGCAGGCTGCGAAAGCCTCCGGCCTGAATCGCGGAGAAATGCACGAACACATCCTCCCCATTTTGACGGCTGATGAAGCCATAGCCTTTGGCGTCGTTAAACCATTTTACTGTTCCTTGTTCTGCCATTTGATATTCCTATTTCCTTTTTTGAATTGTGCTGAGAAGAGTCGCTGCGGGTGAGAAGGGGTGACGCTGGTTGGCGGAACCGATTTTCAACTGCGGGTGAATCAAACTTAGCTGATGGTGATTATACACACTGAACCGAGAAATGACTCAAAAGGCCGAGTCCGTCCCAATCGGCGATCACGAGGACAGGACCAGAGGTAAACTAGCGTGTTATGCCGTCAGCGAGCCTTCGCTGCGGATATCCAGACGGTCCGTGCACTGGATGTTGCCCTGCACCTCGCCGATGATCACAACTTCGCGGGCATTGATGTTGGCGGCGACGCTACCGTTACCCCCAATGGTGACGCGGTGACCGGCAAAATTAACGGCGCCCTCGATTCGGCCATCGATGTATAGCGACTCGGTACCGTTGACTTCACCTTTGATGACCAGTGAGCGCCCGATCGTAGCCTGCTCGACAGCTTCAGACCCGACATGGCTCAGGTAAAAGGATTTAGATGTGCCATCCGTTCTAGTTCTGAACTCCCTTCCTCGTGTTACGAAATCAGAACGCTGGCAGAACAGAAACAACACGACCGAGGCGCAATTCAAGAGCGCCAAGTCTTGGTAACAGCACAAGGAATGGAGATCTTACCCGGGTAGGCCAATGCGGTGCACAAGGTTTTGGAAGCGCGAGTCGGAGCGCAGAGGATCGAAGCCCGGCCGCAGCAGGACGCCCGGGTTAAATCGCTCTGCGTAGGCTTTTTCGAGCCAATTCATGGCTTGATCCGTATCTCCGAGAGATGCATAGATCACGGCAATCTCCGAAGCATTCGAATAACTAGGGTTTGAGCGCTTCTTCAGATCGCTCAGTAGCTTTACGGCTTCGCTCCTCTTGCCTGATGCGAAGTAGGCGCGAGCAAGATTAGCTATGAATGTCGGGTTACCCTCAGAAAGCTGGACCGCTTTTTGCAGTTGTGCGACCGCTTCATTGTGCATGTGTTTTTCGAGATACACCTGCCCTAGTTCGAAGCGTGCGACGGCAAAGTTGGGGTCCATCTCCAGTGTCTTTCGGCTTTGCTGTATGGACTCGTCATAGAGACGCGCCACGAAAAGGACGTCTGCCATATCTGCGCTAATGATTAGCGAGAGCGGATCCAAACTCTCTGCTTTTCTCATTTCAGCGATGGCATCGCTCTGCCGCCCCAGCAGGTTCAAATTCCAGGCATACCATTGGTGGGCGGTTGCGTAACCGGGGTTAAGCTCGATGGCCCGTCTGAATTCCTTTCCAGCAGACTGCCAATCCCAATCGAACATACCTAAGGATGCAAGCGAGGCATGAGCTTCGCTTAGGGTGTCGTCCAACTCTAGGGCCTTGCTCGCAGCCGCCTTAGCTCTGGGGTACGCCTCTTTCGGGGCCAGAACCCCGTACTCCCAGTCTCCCAACAAAGCATAAGTGTCGGCTAAGCCAGAATAAGCTTGAGCGTATTTCGGGTCCTCTTCGATTGCCTGGTTGAAATAAGCCAGGGCAACCTTCAAACCATTGGCCGTTCGCTTGTTCCAGAAGTAGCGCCCTTTGAGATAGGACTCGTAAGCTTCCGGATTAACAACTTTTACGTTTTTCAGCGCAGCTTGTTCTTGCGGAGTCAAATTGATCCGAATTTGATCTGCAATGGTTCTAGCCACCCTGTTCTGGAGCGCCAACGTATCACGCAACTCACCCTCATAGCTCTGGGACCATAAGTGCTTGTCCGTAGAGGCCTCGATCAACTGCGCCGTGATGCGAACCTGCTCGCCGGACCGCAGCACGGTGCCTTCCACCACGGCGTCCACGTTCAGCTCACGAGCGATCTGCGGCAGAGGCTTGCGCGCTCCTTTGTATACCATTACGGAGGTGCGGGAGATCACCCGTAAAGCGCTGATCTGCGCCAAGTCAGTGATCAACTCGTCCGTCATGCCGTCAGCGAAATAATTCTGCGAAGCATCGCCAGAGAGGTTGTCTAGCGGGAGCACCGCCAGGGATCGGATGCCCGTGGGCGCACGGCCACGCGAACGAAATAGCCAGACGGCGAGAATCGGCAAACCCAGGACGAGCGCCAAGGCGACGATGACCCGAAGCGCCGGCCACAGTCGGCGTTTGGGCGCAACCGCCAACCCGGCGCCTTGGAGCTTATCCCCAGGCTCTGTCGCCGGCAAATCTCCAGCCGCAAATTCCGACCTTTTTGGGCGGGCGTCTGCATCGACGACCGACACGTCCGCAATGAAGCGATAGCCACGTTTTGGAAGAGTCTCGATAAATCGCGGATTGTCAGCCGAGTCCCCCAATGCACTCCGGAGCTTCGCGATTGCGATATTGACAGCTTGGTCGAAATCACCAAAACTTTCGTCGGCCCAGACTCGGCTGCGCAATTCCTCCCTAGTGACGACTTCCCCCGGACGCTCTAGCAATATCTCCAGCAGTTTCATCGGTTGCTGCTGGACTCTGATTCTCAAACCCGCTTTGCGCACTTCGCCCGACTGGAGAGAAACCTCATAAGCTCCGAATCGCACAACCGACGTGTGGCGCAGTGGTTCCATACCGCATTTGGGCTTCGCATGGAAGTCTAGCACTTCTCACAGGCCCCAGCGTCAGACCCCAGCCAGGATATGGGCAGAGCTAACTCGTTAGCCATCAATTGCTTGACAGGCAGCTAACCGGTTATGGAGAGAAAAGCCTCAGTGAATTGACGCCTGAGGACTGGCGCGTCAGATTGGGCAGAGATCACAAGATCAAGGAGATTGTCATGGCAAAGGTGATTGAGTTTTACGTACCGAAGAACCTCCGGAAACCGTTGAAGGGGGCTCCTCAGCTGCAATGCGGAAAGGTCATCGAGTTTTGCTCGCAGACAAAGAAATCAGCCTAGTTGCGACCGGGTTTCGAACTGATTCGGGAGAAGGCAAATGAGGCGTATTGGATTTGGCTCACAGGGGATGGTCGGATTCGGGACTTCATCCTCACAGGACGATAAATCGTTGGCGGGGTTCGAAGAGTTGGCCATGCCCCTGTTCGATTCGCTTTACAACTTCGCGCGCTGGCTTGTGCACAATCAGAACGATGCCGAGGATCTCGTACAAGAGACTTATCTAAAGGCTTTACGCAGTTTCGCATCGTTTCAGCCTGGCACCAACTTCCGGGCATGGATGTTTAGGATCCTGAAAAACACTTTTCTAAGTTCGTGCTCAAAACTCGAGCGGCGCATGACCGTTGCGATGGACTCGGAGGAGGATTTCCCTGTGTTGCCCGCAACTTCCGTCACTCCTGAGTCGCTGCTGGAGCGTTCCGGCGACGATGCAGTTCGGTGCGCAATCGAGCAACTGCCCGTCATCTTTCGCGAAGTCATTTTGCTGTGTGATGTTGAAGATGCGTCTTACCGGGAGATCGCGGAAATATTGTCGATCCCGATAGGAACCGTTATGTCACGCCTAGCCAGAGCCCGGAAGGCAGTTCGCGAGTCACTCCGTAGCTCTCCCGGTGCACCACTTTCTGCGGAAGCAGCGCAAAGAACAGGGGGCAATGAGAGAGGTGTCCATCGATGAGGACTTCGCTGCAGAAAAAGACAAGCTTTCGCTTGACTTCTCAGATTAGAGATCGAACCCTGAAGACCTCTACAAGGCATCCGAATTACAACAAGAGCAGTGCTGGCCAGCGGCTCGCAAGAGCTGGGGCCCGGCTTGTGAATGGTCTTCGTCCTGAGAGACATATAATCGGTTGCCCGGACCGGACGTCAAATCTATGACGCGGAGGTTTTAAACAATTTCGCAAGACTACTGATGTCAGCAGCACTCGCGTCGCCGATCACGAAATAGCGAAGCCCGCCCTGGCTCCATGTTTCCATGTTGAACGACAGTTTCTTCGGCGAGAGAGAATTCTCGTCCAACCTGGCTCGCAATGATTGTTCCTGGAACACGAACACAGAAATGTGGTGCTTCCGAACATCGTAGATCAAATGCGCGCCGGGTGTTTGACCGAGGTAGGTCATACGCCCCCCGAGGAGGGAGAACTCGGAGTTCTGGATTTCCGGCAAATCGAAGGCGAAGGGGATCTTTCCCTGAAACCACGGTTTCACCGTGTGCCGATCGGTGGAGATCAACAAGTCGCTCTCCACTTCACCTCCGAGGGGCACACGTCGGTATCTCATTTCATGGACTTCGTAACCCTTGTTCGATTATCGGAAATGATTGCATGCTCCTGTGCCATTTTGAGCGAATGCTCAATAATGAGAACCACTCGCGGGTAAGCTGAAGCAGCATAGCCATAGCCAAACAAGCGAAAAGGCGCGTCCCGCGTGCCTTTTTGCATTAAGGAACTACACTAAAACCGCGATCCACATCTCTGGAAGAACCCGCGTCCCAAAACGCCGCCCATCTAAGCCGCTAACCCCGGTCTTTTTTAATTACGTTAGTACTCTTCTTTGCGCATCGTCGGTACTCTTTGCCTGCCCGCCGAACACTTGGACAATATCACCTTAGAGAGTTTCAGTCCGCCTCTCAACCTTTTGAGCAGCGGAGAAAGGCCTTAGGACTGGACACGGATGGCCGAAGGTCCAAACAGAACGAATTGCAACTTCGCCTGGCTGCGGTCTAAGAAAGTTCGCGGACCGCAAACGGTGCGCGTCATCGCAACGATGGTAGTCACCTTGGCGCTCCTCGCGTTGTCCAAGTACGTGTTCCACGCTGATCTTCGGCTAGATGTATTATTCGTGACCTCAATGTGGGTCTTGGCTTTCGTGCTCAATCGATCAAAGCCCGAGAAATTGGTAGCCCAAAATGCTCTGCCTCAATCCGGAAAGCTTTTGGAGCAATCCCAGAAAATGGAGGCTATTGGTCGCCTTGCTGGCGGAGTGGCCCACGACTTCAACAACTTGCTCGCAGTGATTATCGGCTATAGCGATCTATTGTTGGAAAGTCTCGGCTCATCTGATCTCAATCGCCCGAAGGTTGTGCGGATCAAACAAGCCGCGGATAGCGCTGCTTCCCTGACCCGCCAGCTCTTGACGTTTAGTCGCCAGCAAGTCATTCAGCCGGTTGTCTTGGACATTAACCAGACCGTCAGCAGTACAGAGAAGATGCTCCGGCGACTGATCAAAGAAAATATTGAATTCACGGTGGTGCTGGACCGCAACCTCGATCGCGTAAAAACAGATCCCGGGCACATCGAACAAATAGTCCTGAATCTGGTGGTCAACGCGCGCGACGCGATGCCGAACGGCGGAAAGCTACGCATCCAGACGGGAAATGTGCTTCTGGAGAAAGACTCCGCTCAGGCCGGGGCAGTCGTACCGAGCGGCCGCTTCGTCCTGCTGGAGGTGACCGACACGGGAACCGGCATGGACCAGCAAACTCAAACGCACATCTTCGAACCATTCTTCACCACCAAGGCGGTGGGTGAAGGAACTGGTTTGGGGCTGGCGACGGTCTACGCAATCGTGAAGCAGAGCAATGGCCACATCGAAGTGCAAAGCACATTGGGGCAGGGCTCGTCATTCAAGGTCTATCTTCCTGCTGCGGTGCAAGCGGCCGCAGATCACGAGTCCGGCAAAGGTACGGCTAAAGCTGCCTTTTCAGGGGAGACCGTGCTCGTGGTCGAAGATGCACGACCCCTTCTGTATAGTTAGCCAACGAAAAAGTGCGATCGATCTCCTGCTCACAGATGTGGTCATGCCTGGAATGAACGGGCCGGCTCTGGCAAAGCAAGTCCGCGCGCTATGCCCGGAAACGAAAGTACTCTACATGACCGGCTACAGCGGTGAGTTTATCCGGGCGGATATGCTGATTGCGGGCGTGTCGCTCATCCAGAAGCCCTTCA
>QIAR01000220.1 GCA_003225595.1 Acidobacteriota bacterium
TCTGGAGTTTGGTGGATTCGTTACGCGGACACGACAGGGCGCATTCGGCGTGAGAAGGCGGGCACGAAGAGCACAGCGCTGGTTCTCTATCGAAAGCGCAAGACCGAATCCCTGGAAGGGAAGAAGCTCCCCGAAAAACTGCGCACTCAGAGGATTTGTTTCTCGGAATTGGCGAAGAGCGCCCTCGAGTATTCTCGCGTGCAGAAGCTCAGCCACAGACACGACACGTGCCGAATGGCATTCATCCTTAGAGCATTCGGCTCCAAACCCGTGGACGCTATTGGTCGAGAGGAGATTTCTCGCTGGCTCGATTTCCAAGAAGAGGAGCAGGAGTGGATGCCGGGAACATACAACCGTTACCGTGCCCTGTTTTCGTTGATTTACCGGATCGGCATGGAGAACGGTAAGGTCGCAACTAATCCCGCGCGTCTTGTGCCCCGCCGTCGCGAGAACAATGCGCGACTCCGCTGGCTCACCCCTGAGGAGGAAAAGCGCCTCCGGTTTGCGATCGAAATGAAGTGGCTTTACCATCTCCCGGAGTTCGACATTGCCTTGAATACGGGCTTGCGGCTGGCAGAACAATACGGTCTCACGATCCGCTGGATCAATCTGGAGCAGCGCATCGCTACCGTGCCGCGCAGCAAGCACGGAGGAACGCGCCACGTGCCGCTGAACAGTATTGCGATGGCGGCGCTACAGCACTTGTGGCCTGCTGCCAAGCAGCGCCCGGACGGCCGCATCTTCCTTTCCATCCGCGGGGACGAGGCGCTAGAGGGAAACCGGCACTGGTTCAACGCGGCGCTGCGCGACGCGAGGATCGAGGACTTCCATTGGCACGATCTGCGGCATACTTTCGCCAGCCGACTCGTGATGGCGGGGGTTAACCTTCGGACTGTCCAAGAACTCATGGGCCACAAGTCCATCCAAATGACGTGTCGCTATGTGCATCTCGCCCCTTCGCACAATCTCGACGCTGTGGAGAGGCTGGCAACGATGGCAGGATCACAAGGCGTAGCAACTGACACCAGAACTGACACCGCACTTCTACGAGACATAAGCGACCACATCGGCGCTCTGGCGTAAGCAGTTGCTAGTCTGTTAGATTGGCCTCAATCGGGCCCGTAGCTCAGCGGTTAGAGCAGGGGACTCATAATCCCTTGGTCGGTGGTTCAAATCCATGCGGGCCCACCATCTTTGACCCGGACGGTCACAAGTTCGCTGACCGCCTGCATCAGCGTGTGGTTACGCGGTTCAAATTCAAAGAAGAGGAAATCAGGTTTTCATGGCGACGGCACGGCTTGCGTCCGCGTGGCGCCGGATTCTTGCAAGTCAGGTTTGGCGAGACTCAGCCCGACCCCCCCGTATGCCGTCCGTCCCCACGCCAGAACGTCGACTTCATATCGCCACAGTGCCCCGTGGTGCAGCTTATGTAGTGGCAACCGCCTATCAGCGGTGGGATTCATAAGGGCTGAAATCAGGGCTTTCTGGATAATCCAGGTGGCATATCGTACGCTTCCCGCGGCCTTGGTTTCCGCAGTTTCTTCAGCTGCCGCGTCGTGGCAAGGCTTACATAACTTATCGCCTTCCGTAGCTGGTGATGGACACGGCAAGGGATGTCCATGCTGCTTGCTTGTACATCGGCAATTCTCCATAGGTGCCACCCCGTCCGTTGAGATTCTTTTCGCCCAAGTATGATATCCCAACGAGGGGAATTCGGTTGTGAGTAGGGGAGGTATTGCAGATCGGGCAACCCTGAGAAGCAGGAAACGCCGGAACCGTGCAATCTGGTTCAATTCTGCACTGCATGAACCTCAGCAGGAACCACTGGACGCCACGCACGCGCTACTCGCTACCAGATCGAGATTCCTTTCACATTCATCTAATCAGGCGAGGATTACTAGATGGCCGATTTCCATCAACGCCTTCCGGGTAACGTTCCTGGCGAGTTCTTTGTGGATGCCAGGTGCACCGATTGCGACGCTTGCGGGGGTGCTCCGGATCCCTCCCTGCTGGCGCACGCCGCTCACTTGATCAGTTCTTAGCCGTCCTTAATAGGTGAAGCCGAAAGTGGTCTGGAGTTGCATCGGTGATGTTCAAACGTTGTGTTTCAGTATGCGCGCTGCTTCTGATCGTCCAGCTTCCTGGGCTAACCCGAGCTAACGCTGCGGCTCAGGGCACGAGCACGCAGCAGGTTCAAAATCGCAAGACAAGTAAACCTTATAGAGGCGATCTATCCATCTTTGAGTCCCCGGGACGAGACGAGAGACTTCAGATCAATCGTGTGATGGATATTTTAGCAATCGGGCCGGGTAAGAACGTTGCCGATATTGGAGCGGGATCGGGTTGGTTCACAGTCCGAGCCGCCAGACGCGTCACCGAAACAGGGACAGTGTACGCTGTGGACATCAACCCAGAGGCAATACGCTACATCGGTCGCCGCATACAGCGGGAAGAATTGGGCAACGTAAGGGCGATCCTAAGCAAGAGCGATGATCCTCTACTGCCCACCGACAGCATCGATGCTGTGCTGCTGCTCAAGACCTATCACGAAATCGAAAAACCTGTTTCTCTTTTGCGCAACGTGCGCTCCACTCTCAAGCCCGGAGCCAAGATAGGAATCATCGACCGTAACGGCAGCGGCGAAAATCATGGTGTAAATCGTGATGTGGTGATCAAAGAGGCAGCGGAAGCCGGCTATCGCTTGCTGGAACAGGACGATTTCGTCAAGGCCGACGGCATGGATTATTTTCTGGTCTTTGCTCCGAGATAGAAAACCCAACTACTCGCTGATTTCAGCGTCCAGCGGACTGCCGTGCCGCTTCGGTCTGGGCTCGCACCCAGCGGCTTGCAGCCAATTGTTCAATCGATGGGAAAGATGTAGGAACCGTCAACTTACATTCCGGCGGTTTGGTGTTCCCATGCATCGCCTGGACCAGCATTTCCAAAGCACGGCCGGCATTCGGCGGTACATAGATGGTTGCGGCCAGTAAGCCGCTCCGAACCCAGGCTTGTCCGGTCTTGGGAAGGCCGTCGCAACCGGTAAAAGGTAGGTGAAGCCATCGTTCCCGGTCCGCCTCCCTGGTGAGCTCCTGAAAGGCTTTTCTGGCACCCACAGCCATGGAGTCATCCTGAGCGGCGATGAGGTCAATGCGTGCCTCGCGAGAAGTGGACAAGCGCAGCCATGAACTGACAACCTTGAATGCACTGGCTTCGGTCCAGCTCCCGCGGAGGGTCTTTATTTGAATATCCACGCGCTTGGTCTCGTACATCCCGGCGGTGCGTTGCCGGGCCGCGGAGCTCTCGGCGGGTCCCTGAATATATAAGACACAACCACCTTTGGGGAGGAGTGCGCCAAGTTGCCGCCCTTGAATGCGGCCGATTTCCTCGTGATCCGAGCTGATCGCGAAAATTGGGACGGGGTAAGTGCGGCGAAGTTCAGTGAGGTAATCGACATCGCGGTTCAGGACGACCCACGCGATGCCAGCGGTTGCCGCGGCACGTGCCACGTGCGGCAAAGCGGTTGCACCCACTGGCTCGAACACAATCGCGTCGGGATGAGAACTCGCAGCGGACTGAATGACCTTCAGCAATTGCTGGCTTTGACCTATGCCATCATTGTCAGCATCGATGACTTGTACTTCAATCCCAAGCCGGCGCGCCGCTTCTTCCGCGGCTGCCGCCTGCTCGAGCTGATAATCGTTATCGCTGTTTGTCAGCGCGACTAAGACTTTGAGCTTTTTCATGAAACTATCGCTGCCTGAATCATAGCGTGACTCTTGCTCCTCGCTGTATTACCGAGGTAATGGGGTACAATCCTGTTCCAGGGATCTGGCAGCGCCCTCAAATTCAAATTAAGACACTACCGAAGGCCGGTAAAACGTTGATATTGCATCTATTAAGAGGGTAAAGTTTACCCGAATTAACTTCCCTCCCCGGTGTTTCTCTATGCGCGTTGCGTCCAAGCAGAATTCAAACTTTTCGGTGTCCTCAAGAAGGAAGACGGCTGGTACATCGCACACTGTCCGCCGTTGGATATTACTACCCAAGGGAGAACCGAAGCAGCGAGTCCTCGCAGCTTTAGCATGCGACCTTCCGGAGCTGCTCCTTCGTCATGGTCTTGGGACGGCGTTTCCCGATCGCCCTGTTGACGCATCTCAAATTGAGCGCATATCATCATCGTTTGATTTCAGGTTTAAGGAAATGCTCTGGGGCCGCACCGAGGCCACAGAGCGATTATTCATGGATAAGAAAAGACTGGACTACTTTAGGAAAAGGCTGGAAACGCGGCAGCAGGAGCTGCGTCGCACGGTTACGCGGACACAGCAGGATGGCCGGTCCGCGGATGAGGACTCGGCACAGGATATTGCGGATCGCGCTGCCAGCTCCTACAACAAGGAATTTCTGTTCTCACAGAGCAACAACGAACGCCAGCTCCTGCAAATGGTGGAAAGCGCCTTGGTGCGCATACGCCAAGGAAACTTCGGAGAGTGCATCTCCTGCGGGAGGGAGATCAATCCCAAGCGCCTGGAAGCGGTGCCTTGGACCCGCCACTGCATCGAATGCCAGGAGAAGCTTGAGCAGGGCCTGCTGGAAGAAACTCCGAGGTAGAAGCCGGGTTTGCCTGTTTTTGTTCAAGGCCGCTGATGACCGGGCGGCGGTCTCGTGCCGGACCAGTGGAATGCTAAAGCCGCCATGCCCTTCCAACGAGGCTCCATACAGCTACGCCCGGGATAAATAAGCGCCTTGTGAAGTGTCCACACGAATCTTTTCGCCTTCGTTGATGAAGGGCGGCACCTGCACCACCAGTCCCGTCTCAAGCTTCGCGGGTTTGGTGACACTCGAGGCAGTGGCGCTCTTTAGTCCCGGCTCGGTTTCAACAACCGTCATTTCGATAGTCTGCGGAAGCTCGACTCCGACCGGTTTGCCGTCGAAAAATTCAACTTCAATCTGCAGGTTGGGAATCAGGTAGTCGACGGCATCGCCCAGGACGTCTCGCCTGAGATGAGTCTGCTCGTAATTTTCGGTATTCATGAAGTAGTAGTCGTCACCGTCATTGTAGAGGTACTGCATCTCGACTTCATCGACGGTGACTTTTTCGATCGCGTCGGCGGAACGGAAGCGGTGCTCGAACATGGCACCAGTGCGTAGGTTGCGCAGCTTGGCCTGGATGAAAGCGCGCAGGTTGCCGGGGGTGCGGTGCTCGACGCTGAAAACTGAGTGCAGATCATTGTTATGCTTGATGACCATACCGGGGCGAAGCTGAGTGGCAGGAATAGCCATTGATGGACAAACTCTCCCTACAATGTGGCAGGTCGGCAGAAGGCGGGTCGCCACAAATTCCGCCGGACACGAGGATCAGAAGCATTATTATTCTACACAGGCCATGGTCTCTTGGGAAATTTGGCGCCGCACCACGCGAATGATCGGCCAGACGACTAAAATGATAGCTACCATCCAACACGACTGCATGATTTGGCATCCCAAATCCGCCACAAGAAAACATCCGCTGAAGCGGTAGAGAGGTGGTCTTATGCGTTCTGGAAAATATGGGGACTCGGACGGGGGCACTCTCGGGACTGCGATTACCTTTTTGATGATCGGTATCGGCGCAGGCGCGATCGCGGCGTTACTGTTCGCGCCCAAGCCTGGCAAGCAATTGCGGAGGGAATTGCGGCGCGGCTATGAAGAAGCTGTGGACACGATCCAGGACTTGAAGGAAGAAGCAATCGGCCGAGTGGAAGAGGTATTAGACCGCGGCTCGGAGTTGGCTGAGGAGTTGCGCGAAAGAGCGGCGCCGCTGGGAAAAGTGCTGCGGCGGTCATGAGTCAGCCTTCAGCTTTCATCAGCAGCTTTCAGCTTGTCAGCTCACACCGATCAAGCGTCGGCTCTCAGCTTTTGGTTATTAGCAAACTTACGTGAATCTAACAACGTTGATGAGGGAAAACCCCGGTCCTTCATTCAGAAATCAAGAATCACAATCCCGCTGTGTCAGAGGCTGGCCCTGAGCGAAGCCGAAGGCGCGCCTCTGTGGCAATGTGCTGACCCCTTAGCGGAACATCGCGGCCAGGAAGCCCCTCATTTTTCCGAAGAACCCATGATGCCCGGCGGATGCTTGGCTAGGTACGGGCTGTGCGGGAGGCGGTGGTAGAACGAAGGTCTGGAGCTTCGTCTCGCGCCTGGCAGATACCAGTTGTAGGCGTCCTGCTTCACGAGTTGGCGCGGGCTGCGGGCCATTTGCGGCAACGTCGCTGGCGTGGAAAACGAGTGGGGCGTCCACCTGGATATGGACCTCGTCCGGCCGCGAAGCGGGTAACGGCGACGTTTCCGGACCAATCACGGATAGCACGATCTGAGCAGGCGGCGGGCCGGTGGACCGCAGTCCGGACACGTCAGCAGCCTGTGGCAGCGGCCTCGCTTGCTCTTCCGGCTGTGCCAGTCGCATGCTCGCGGGCAGATTCGCGTCCGAGATAATAGGCGTCGTTGGATTCGACGCCCGCATCATTGCTGGAGTGGGAGGCGGACAGCCACAGTCCAGCGGTACCCCGGCCTCCACCTTGTCGAGTCGTCCGGAGTGAAAGAGCAGTTGATCGCTAGGCTTCACCTGATAAGTGCGATCTCCCATCAGCTCCGCGACAATCACTGAAGCGGTATTGCCATTCAATGTGCGCACGCAAGTGTTGCCGTACGAGTCCGCACTGACGGCGTAGTGGAATTCGCCCGGCCCCGGCAGAAGAATACGGAAGTCCGGCGTGAGAACCGAGTCAGCCGAGGTGTCGAGAGTGAAATGTGTTTCCAGCGAGCCGGTGCTCATGCCCAGCATGACATCCCGGCCGCTCTGGGAAGATGTGACAGACACCGTTGTTCCCGGACAGACGAGAATTTGTCCCCCATGCGACAAATTTAGCACTGCGGTGTCCGCGCCCGCGGTGATCGAAGATCCGGCAGCGATCCGGTTCCCCGCCAGCACCATGGTGCCCGAACTACCAGGGCTGACGGGCACCGCAGCCGGTTGCACGCCGGCCGTAAAGCTGGGGACGGATAGCGGTTGGGGCGGTGACTTGGTCGCTCCCTTCGTATCTTCCACGGGCTGCAAGTGCACCATCAGCCGATTGTCTTTCGCGTCCCAGGTGTACTTGCGAGGCGCCGCCAGATCCACGACGACCCTGGTTATTGGCGGGTCACTCTGGTATTGGTCGACGCGGATGGCGCTGATCTGCATTGCCTGCACTTCAATTCGCTTCAAACGCGCGGCCATTATGGTTTTGGGCAGATCAATGACCAGTCGGGGCGGTCCGTCCAGTTGCTGAATCGCGGGGACCACCTGCCGAGTTAAGATGATTTCGATCGCCGGACCAGTCTTGTCGTGTGTGATCCCAACCGCGGTCACGGAACCGTAGGCGTCCTTCTGCGATAGATCTTTTACGGCAGTGACCTTTGTGATTGCCAGGGAACTTGACTGCGCAGTCAACGAAACGCTTGTGGACGCCGCCAAGATGAACAGCACACCAAATTGGGCCACTAGTCGCAGCAAAGACTTCACCTGAAAATCTCAAAACGGGTATCCAAGGAACAATACACCGCCGGACGGAAGGCGAGAAGTGGCAGCGAAAGTGCCTAGGCCAACTTCAGGACTCGGAGAGGAACTCGTATTCATCGATCACGGCCGCCACTGCCATTTTGGCGTTGGATCCCCCATCATCCACACGCACCACTTTGCCTTTGCAACGTACCCGGATGCTCTCCGTGAGAGTAATTTCCGGAGGAAGCGTGAGGGTGAACTCGATGGGGGCGCCGCTCGCGATAGGTGCATCCACAAAAAAGCAAATGCCACGGGCGCTTACGTCTCGCGTCTCAGCGGATACTTCCTGGTTCCCATTCTCCGGGTAGGAGACAGAGACGGGGAGGCGCAACCCAAACCGCCGGGTCGCCCGCTTTTCCTGCTGCGCTTCGGCCATGAGACCTCCAAGGGACGTTGTAAGCATCGCTTGACGCGCGCGGACTGTCAAGACATGAGTCGAACCAAAGCACTTAAAATGGGCTGTTCAGACCCAGGTAGTTACCTGCGTAACCACACCCTCGTTTAGAAACTCTTAGATCGGCTTATGCCACAACAGTAGGTGCCTTTTTGTCATGCATTTGAACATATCGGGATACCGCGGTCTGCATTCCCGGCCGATGCGTCTAAGCCCTGGCCAGGCGAGCACACGGTCGACGTGAGATGCGTCCTGATCGAGCAAGAAAGTA
>QIAR01000754.1 GCA_003225595.1 Acidobacteriota bacterium
AACTGTACCTTTACAAGCGATCTATCACAGCGCACGAGTCGATGAATAACACGTTCATGCGAGGCATGACAGAGCATTGGGGCCCTGAGGACATTCACCTTTCGTGCGACACGGCGATCGCCCGTGGTGTTCCGGAATCAAGGCTCGAAATCCCCTCAATGGTTACTTGGGACGCCTTTATAGGAGATCGGCAGATTCATGAGCTGTGCTTGGTTCCCCGGCTTCGCCGTTACCATCGGTATTTGCCATTCCCGCCTTCGGTGCAACAATCACTCGACGAGTGGAGCCGCCACAAGTTAAAAATCAGCCTCCACCATCAGCTACTTACAGGTGTGGTGATCTACATCGATCCGCGTGAGTTTAAGAGTGAGGAGCTTGATTCGATGGAATCAAGTGTTGTTCACAAAAGAGTCTTGCTTTTAGCGCCAGGTCACTATTGGCGAAACGAATTCAACGTGACCAGTTTGACGGCCGCAGACAGCCTTCCGCGTGTAGAAGCACATTTCGAAAAGCTGTGGGAGGCGCGAAGAGGCTCCAAGATTATGAAGCTGTACTACAAGTATCCGGATACATTTCTGCCGGAGGAGCACTACATCCCCAACGGAATCCGACAATTCCTTGCTTACGTGCAGAACTATCGTTGTGTTTGTCAGAAGGCCTGTAATCTGAACTGTGAAAAAGCGTGGGCCAGCGACCACATTCTTCCTAGATGCAAAGCTGGCACCAACGTGTTGATCAATCTGCAAGCGAGCTGCCGGGAATACAATACCGAACGAAAAAGGGAACGGCTCGAAGCACGCACAGTTAGTTACCCCAATGTAATGGGAGATGAGCGGTGGAAACCTGTGGTTTCACCTCAGTATGAAGCAGCACTGATTGACCAGCGTTGTAACGAAACGGTTCTCACGCGAATTAGGTCACTGAATAAGAGACAAACCCAACGTGTCATGGCTCAGCTGACGCGGACCTAGGCTCGTTTGGCGGGTGGCCCACTCAAGCTCGGTTTTGGCTTGAGCGGGGCAGTTCTCGTGCGGGAGAGAGTTTCCCCGCGGCGCGTTCACGCTTTCTTGCCATCCATTCACATTCGATCTCCACCCGCCCTTCGCAGCCCGTCGCGTACTGCATGAAGCTACTCCACTCCCAGTCCTCAGGACGATCGCATAAGCCGTGCCTCACTGGATTACGGTGGATATAGCCAAGCTTTTCCACGAACTGCTCATCACTGCGGATGTTGAAATCATAGTACCGCTTCTGCCAGAAGTGTTCGGCGTCGCCAATCAGGCGCCGCGACACTCCTTGCTTGAGGGATTTGAGGGCCTCGGCAAGCGTGCCCCGTTGCGGTTCGCTCATCAGGAGGTGAACGTGATCCGGCATCACCACGTACCCATAGATGCAAAGACCGAAACTGCGTCGGACGCGCTCCAGCGCGTTCTCGAAAATTCGCTTGGCACTAGCGGCGATGAACGAGGAACGGCGATGATAACAACTGAATGTGACGACGTGAGTCTGCCCGAATTGGTGAAATCGTTTCAGTCCCCAGGGCACGACGCCAGACTACGCTGGCGAACTGCCCCACTCAAGCCAAAACCGGGCAATACTCAAGCCAAAACCGGGCAATACTCAAGCCAAAACCGGGCAACTGCCCCACTCAAGCCAAAACCGGGCGAACTGCCCCACTAAGCCAAAACCGGGCAACTACCCCACTCAAGCCAAAACCGGGCTTGAATGGGAACTGCCCCACTCAAGCCAGAAGCGGGCTTGAATGGGCCACCGCGAACTTCTATTTCAGCGACGCCATATCAATCACGAAGCGGTACTTCACATCGCTCTTCGCCAGGCGGTCATAGGCCTGGTTAATGTCCTGAATTTTGATCAGCTCAATGTCAGAAGTGATGCCGTGCTCGGCGCAGAAATCCAGCATCTCCTGCGTTTCGCGAATGCCTCCGATGGCGGAGCCGACGGTGTCTCCCAAGTATTAGATTGAACGCAGCCACAGGAGCGGGTTTCTCCGGCGCGCCCACCAGCGTCATGGTGCCATTTTTCCTAAGGAGCTGCAGGTAAGCGTTGAGGTCATGCTCGGCGGAAACTGTGTCGAGAATAAAGTCGAAGCTGGCGAGATGCTTTTGCATCTCCTCGGGGTTGGTGGAAATGACCACTTCATCGACGCCCAAACGCTTCGCGTCGCCAATCTTCTTCGGCGATGTGCTGAACAGCACCACATGCGCGCCGAAAGCCTTGGCAAATTTCACGCCCATGTGTCCGAGGCCGCCGAGGCCCACAATGCCGACCTTTTGACCTTTGCCTACATTCCAGTGGCGCAGCGGAGAATACGTAGTAATGCCCGCGCACAGCAGCGGTGCCGCGCCCGCCAGGTCGAGCTTGTCCGACACGCGGAGCACAAACGCTTCGCGCACCACAATGCTGTCCGAATATCCGCCGTAAGTGACGCCGCCGAGAACCTTGTCCTCGGCGTTGTAGGTGAGAGTTGGGAAATTGACGCAGAATTGCTCATCGCCGGCCCGACAGTTCTCGCACACGCCGCAAGAGTTGACCATGCAGCCCACGCCGACAATGTCGCCTTCTTTGAACTTTTTTACAGCGCGGCCCGTTTTCGCAACCCGGCCAATAATTTCGTGGCCCGGCACGCAAGGATACACTGTGGGCAGAGTGTTCTGCCATTCATTGCGCACCTGATGCAAGTCTGAATGGCAGACGCCGCAGTACTGGATATCGATCTGCACGTCGTCTGGACGCAGTTCGCGTCTCGGAACCGAGAACGTTGCCAACCCGGATGTGGCACTCTTCGCTGCATAGGCCTTCGCCTTGTACGCTGGCGTTTCCGGGGCTTGAGCTTCGACTACCGGGGTTGCTACTCCACTCATTTTTATCTCTCCTGAAATTAATTCGAGATCGCGTCGAAAAGGAT
>QIAR01000221.1 GCA_003225595.1 Acidobacteriota bacterium
TAGCCGTTTCAATTTTCCTGTCCAGATACTCTGCCGTTTCCATATGGCCCAGTCCGCTTCTCGCTCGTTTCCTTGCATCGTTCCAGTTACGCGGATTTGTATCGGCGGGGCCCGCCTTCGCTGAGGCCCCGCGCTCGCCATTCCTCTCGATTCCCGGCTCCCTGGTGACCTGCCTGGTTGCGCCGCGTCTGAAACCACCACGTCGTGCTGTTGTCCGCTAGGAGAACCGCCCCGCATCAGTAGATGGAAAGAACTGCAGCCCGCACGAAGAGAAGTCGCGCAAATTCGCGCAGGAAGCTTTACTTGACCTGCAGCGACTTGATGTACTCGTTGAGATTGGCGATGCGCAGTTGCACTTCCACCGGGTGACCTTGGCTCATGCGCCAGAACACGGGCCCCCAAACCAGCATCTCTTGGCTGCCGTGCGCTGCCAAACTCGTCTTGCCGCTGAGGACGCTGGCGACTTTCATGGCCGGCTAGTTGCCGCCAGTTTTCTTCGCCAATGCTGCAGGTCTGCCGGCGCCTGCTTGAGCGCCACGGACGCGGGACCGTCGCCGCTGGCACCCTTGCGGTGACAAGATGCACCATAGCTCATGAACATCTCATGGCCGGACGCAGGAGACGTTATCGGGGCAGGACCGCGCTTGATCTCGGTTTTCTGCTCCTGCGCCTCCGAAAACATCCCAACTGTGAAGATCAACACTGCAAGGTCTAGAGTGTGACGAACTGCCATGATCCCTCCCACCGATCCGGAGGCTCGCCCTCTCTGCCGAACCGAGGGCGCCTCCGGAACCGATTCTCTAGAACGAGAACTTGGCCGCGAACTGGAACTGCCGCGGGTTGAAAACAGTTCTCGGGTCACCGAAAAGAGGATTCGGGAACGGAGGACCACCTGCGGGACACGCCACCTGGCCAAGCTGGATGGCCGTGGAGGCCGCATCCTTGTAATGCGTTGGAACTGCGCTACAGAAGTTGGCCGCGCCATATACAGAAGTCACCTCGTCCACATTTGCCCGGTTGAACATATTGAAAACTTCGGCAATCAACTGCAGCCTCATGCGCTCTCGCAACTGGAAATACCGTGACAGGCGGAGGTCCGCGGACACCAGTTTATCGCCGAAGTACGTATTCCGGCTGGCGTTCCCGACACGGTCCGTCACGGGATTGGTGTCGTGGTTGGCATCGAACCCCACGTATAGGGTGAAGGGGCGCCCGGACTGCACCGTGATAATGCTGCTCAACTCAAGATGCCGCAGAATCCCACGCTCGGGTCCGCTGGCGACCAGGTTAGCTACAAACCGGTGGCGCAGATCCTGGTTCGAGTTGGCCCGTTCCAGGTATCTTTTGTACAGGTCTTGCGGGGTACTGACGAAGGTGGTGAACGTCCCGTCATCCAGCGTCTTTGAAAACGTGTAGTTCGCGCGGAATTGGAGATGCTTGCCGGCCCTTTCGCTGGCCTGAAGCGTCAAGCCGTGGAAGACGGAATTGCCGGTATTATCCGTGAAGTAGACAAGGCCGGCGTTGTAAGGAACTGTTCCAGGGAACACGTCCTTGCCTGCCGGAGCGCCCTGGCAACCAACGATGACGTTGTTGCTATTCCGTATCACATTCGTGGTACCGACAGGGCAGGGGATGTTTAAATCCTCCGCCCGGACCTGCTTGTGCGCGGAAACGACAAGATACCCGGCACTAATGGTCAGCCCCTTTCCAATTTCACGGTCGATTTCCAGGCTGCCCTGTTCGGAATAGGGGGTTCGACTGTTGGGGTCCACACCGTCAACGGCTACAGTGTTCAGAAATCTCCCTAATGTGCCGGGTGGGAGCGTGCCGAGCAGGTTCGGCGGGAGCTGGCCAGTGAGGAGCAGAGTTCGGGCATCGCCTGCTGCATCGGCCAACCCAGGAATATTGGGCTCCTGGTTGAGCGCCCAGACCGCAGTTTGTGCGCCTTGCCGCGGCCCCGGCAGGATCACCGGCTGACCGTTAGCCAGGTCAATCACTTGCGCCGGCGGCCGCTGCGGATAGGTCACGAACAGGAAGCCCAAGTTGTAACGGTCGTAGAAGATGCCACCTCCGGCGCGAATGACCGTGTGGCTGTCCGGAGAATACGCGATGCCCACTCTCGGCGCGAAGTTGTTGTAGTCGTGCTTGATCTGTCGGTAAAGACCAGCCTCGAAGTCCCATCGCAAGCCGTAGTTCAAGCTCAGCTTGGGCCTGATCCTCCACTGATCCTGAAAAAATAATCCATAGTAAGAGTGGTTCAGGTGGACGCTGAAGTTTTCCCTTTGGTCAGGCGGAAAGGGGTTTTGCCAATTTGTGTTGAGGAGCGGTGGAAAACTGCCATCGAGGGAGCTGCTCGGGGCCGTTCCCAGTGGAGCCCCCCAAAAGATGATGGGGGTGCCATTCAAAGGGTCATTGGGATTGGGACCAATCGTACCCGGGGGCGGAAAGAACGGTGGAGCCGCAAGCGGACACGGCCCATCGGCTGGATTTGACGGGAGTTGGCTAGCCGCAGAGGGGTTCGGGTTCACAAAGTTGGCAAAATCCACTAGGCAGTTGATGCCCGGCAGAACGATGCGCATCGGGGTGAATCCGGGCCACAGGACATTATCCCGCACGAAGTTGGTGTCAACTCCGAAACTCACGGCATGGGAGCCTTTGACCCAGGCCATGGAGTCCGAGAATTGCACACGAGACTCACCGATAAAATCGAATACCCCAAAGTTGTGCCCGAATAAAAGCGAGTTGGGGATGTCCAGGTTGGGCTGGCCGGTGACGCCAGGAAAATCATATTGCCGCCGCGCGTACTGTACCAGACCGGTGTTGACCAAGTTGGATCTTAAAACTGTGCTCAGAGTGCCGACCAGAGACTGATCGCGTAGGAAGACGTTATGTCCGCTGCTCGGGGCGCCAATGCCACCTCCATCTAGGGTATTGCCCACTAACTGATTCAAGTCGCGCGCATCCTCGATGTTGTAGCGGACCGACAGCCGATTCTTGTCATTGAGCTGGTGATCGACCTTAACGATGCCGTTGTCGGTATCGGCGGTCTTCAGCACGTTGAGGTTCTCAGGTGCGATTCCCACGACCGCTTTCGCCGCATTGATCAATGACAAGTCGTTCCTGAGCAGGGCCGGGAAAGTTGGCGCTTCCGCGCGCCGCTGGCCCTCGTAGTTCATAAAGAAAAAGGTCCTGTTCTTGCGAATCGGTCCGCCCAGCGTCGCGCCGAACTGGTTTTGGCGGAGGGTATGCGCGAGCGGTGCGGGCAGTAGAAGCGACCGCGCGTCGGTGGCCTGGTTACGAAGATAGTTGTACACCGACCCGTGCAGCTCATTGGTGCCCGACTTGGTCACGATGTTGACGATCCCGCCCAAAGCTCGGCCGTATTCCGCGCCAAAACTGTTGTTCACCACCCGGAACTCACTGACCGCTTCCTGCGAAGGCGTCGCCCGCTGGGAAGACGTCACCGTGTTGATGGTATCCGCACCATCCACCGTGACGATGTTGCTGAAGTCGCGCATGCCGCCGAAGGAGACTCGCGTTACCTCAAACTCGGTGAACGTGGACTGCAAACTGGTCCGCCCGATGGCGACTCCGGGAGTCAACAGAGCAAAGTCCGTGAACAGGCGACCACTGATCGGCAAACTCTGGATTTGCTGGGTGTCGATGACCTGGCTGATTTCGGTGCGCGTGGTCTCGACCGGCGGGACCTCTGTGTTGACGGTCACCGTTTCTCCCACAGTCGCAACCTTCAGCGTTATGTTGACCGTAGCTGTTTGGCCGACGCTCAGCTGGATTCCCGTCTGGGTGTACTTCGCGAAACCTGGGTAGGCGGCACTCAGTTCGTACGCTCCCGGAGGAAGGCTCGGCAGGAAGTAATATCCGACTGTGTTCGACTGGGCAGTGTAGGTTCGGTTGGTGTCCGTTTGCCGCGCCGTCACTGTCGCGTTGACGATCACGCGACCGCTTACGTCCTGGACAGTCCCGCTGAGTTGGGCAAAGCTAATCGTGGCTTGCGCAAGTGCCTGTGAGGTGAGCAGTACACCCAGCACCGGAATAACCAAAACGGCCAACAACCGGCGTGATCTCATATCCCCCTCCGAATTCTAGGAGCGAACCTACGTTCAATCGTTGTGCGATAAATGCAAGCGTGGTGCGGCCAAGTGTCCGTAATGCCGGTGATTTGTGAAACGGCTGCCTCCTGTGGACAGCCGCATAAGAGTCTTTGCTTATGAGAACAGCGACTGAAGATGTGGCGAATAAGAATGGCGAACGAAGTTGATCGATCTGGGCCAGTCCCACGATCGTCCGTTCGCTACCGCACCTAAGTTGCAGTATTTCGCATAAGTTCGATCACCTGTCAAGACAAATGCGAAGACGAGATTCTGTACGAACCACCCGGTCAAAGGTTGTGCTGTTCCCATAGGCCAGGAGAACTGCGCTTACGACTACACATCTGTAGATCACACGCATCAACAAAACTTTAAGATCATTTTGGTGCTTCTTCACGCATTCCAGTGGACCAGAGGAACCGGCTTACCCCACACCTCACGGGCAGTCTCCGCCACAAGACGCAGCTTTGCCTCCTGGTCCGCCGGGGTTAGCAGGTTCCCTTCCATCGTGGAAGCGAACCCGCACTGCGGACTCAGGGCCAGTCTTTCCAGTGGGACAAAACGTGCAGCGAAGTCGATTCGCTCTTTTAGTTCGTCTTTACTCTCCAGAGCTGCTCTTTTCGAACTCACCAGTCCGAGCACGACCGTTCTGTCTTCTGGAATCTGCCGCAACGGCTCAAAGCCGCCAGAGCGCTCGTCGTCGTACTCTAGCAGGAATCGCTGGAAGCGTGTCTCGCGGAAAACTTTCGTGATCGGGTCATAATCGCCCGCAGCATAAAACTTACTCTGGTTGTTTCCCCGGCACAGGTGTAGTCCGAAGGTAACGCCAGGATGATCGCCAATCACCGCATTGTCCATTTCGATCGAGAGGTCAAGCAGCCGGTCCGGATCGTTGCCGCGTTGCCGATATCCCTCCCTCAGCTGGCGATCCAGCAGCGCGGTGTATTGCGGCGAGTCAATCTGGATGTAAGTGCAGCCCAGGCGAATCAGTTCCTGCACTTCGTCGCGCAGGATATCGACCAGGTCTGCCATGTAAGCCTCGATCTTGGAGTACGCGCCGGCTGACTTGTTGCGGTCATAGTAGGCAGCTGCCTGCTGTGCGCTGATCATCGTGGTCTTTGCTGGATGTTTTGTCCGCGCACGCAGGTAAGTGAATTCTTCCGCGCAGAGAGGACGCTTGCGGCGCAGTCGGGAAACCACTACCGGTCGTGGCAGAACCAATTCCTCTCCCTTCTCATTTCGGAAAGGAATAGCCCAGCCACCGAACTTGTCGAACCCTTCTACGGCGTCGATCAGATGACCGTAAAATGCATAACGTCTCATCTCACCATCGGTGATAACCTCGACGCCGGCACGAATTTGCCCTTCGACTGCTTCGTCGACCGCGCGATCCTCCACTTGCTTGAATGCGGCATCAGCCAGCTTGTTCGATGCATACTGATCCCGAGCCTCCTTCAGGTAAGCTGGACGCAAGAGACTCCCGACCACATCGCTGCGATACATGGACGACCTCCATTAACAGACGGGATACCAGCAGGTGGCACGTCGACCTACCAGGAAGCTTTCTGTGAGCCCCGGCTTTTGTGAGCGGGCATAAATTTATCCGAGACAACAGCAGCGCACAAGCCCAATCTGTCGCGGTCGCGTGGGTCGTGATGAAGAGATCCCTGACTTGAGACGTTTTGCCCAAGCTGTACTTCTACTTTGCGGCCTCACCGGTGTGGGCTTTCTGCATCTCCTCGTTCGCGATGTGAAACCCGGTATTTGCGGCGGGCACGCCCGCATAAATTGCCGTTTGCAGAAGCACCTCTTTGAGATCGCACGGCTCCAGCTCCCGCATCAGGCCGGTGCGCACATGCAGCGTGAATTCCTGCCATCGCCCGAGTGCCGCAGCGATCGCAAGCGTCAGCAATCGCCGGGTTCGTCGGCTGAGACCGGGCCGCGTCCAGACTGTGCCCCAGACGTAACGCGTGATGAGGGCTTGAAAATCGCGGGTGAACTCATTAGCCGCAGCGACCGAGCCGTCCACGTGCGCGTCGCCGAGTACTGCGCGGCGCACAGCATATCCCGCGTCAAGCGGATCGCTGGAGCTGTCCGGCGCGGCTTGCAGGAATTCGAGCAATGCCGTGGTGAACGATCGCGGCCGTTCGATATTGGAAAGATGCGCCGCGGGCAAATGCACCGTGCTCGCGCCGGGAATTCCGCGCGCGAGAATCTCACCATGCCCTTCCCAGGGAGTGGAAACATCGCGGTCGCCGACGATCACCAGCGTCGGAATCCGAATCTTGGCTAACAACCCCCTATGATCCATATCGCGGATGGCCGCGCAACAGCCTGCGTAACCGGCCGGGTCAGTGCCGAGCAGTATCCGCCGGACAGAATTGGCATATGGATCACCCTGGGCCAGCGTCTCCGGAGAAAAGAATCGCTGCATCGCCATGTCGACGATCGCTGCCATACCACCTTCGAGCACGGTGCGCCTGCGTGTTTCCCAATTCGACGCCGGTGCAACATAAGACGAGGTGTTGGCGAGAACCAGTGCACTCAGCCGTTCAGAAACGTGGGTGCCAAGCCACTGTCCGATCATCCCTCCGAGAGAGAGTCCGCAGAAGGCGAACTTGTCGATGCCTAGAGCATCCGCCAGTGCGAGTACATCGCGAGCCAGCAGTTCGATCGAGTAATCCCCCTTCGGTGTACCCGATGCTCCATGTCCGCGCGTGTCATATCGCAGGATCTGAAAATGCGGAAGAAGGTCGGCCACTTGCTGTGCCCACATGCCGTGGTCAGCGCCGATGGAATGCGACAGGATCAGCACCGGCCGGCCAGGGTTGCCTTCTAAGCGGTAGAACAACCGTGTGTTGTCGACGGTCAGGAACGGCAAGGTGATTACTCCTTTTCGCTAAAGCCGGGCTGCCCTGCTGAGGAGAGCAAGCGTTTTCGAAATTCACGGGCGACGCCCAGATATTTTTCCGCTGCTTCCAGCTGGTCGAGAGTGGCTTTGTCGAGATGGCGTGTCACCTCGCGCATTTCTGCAAGCACTTCCACGAGATGCCGCCCTTGGGCGATGCTGGTTCGCGTTGCCTCTTCGAGGACCTTGTGGGCTACGTCGCGGCCGAGCTTCGGTCCCAGCAACATCATGGCGTGCTCGGCAAAGATGACACCGTGAGTCGCCTCAATGTTGCTGCGCATTCGGTTTGCATCCACTGAAAGTCCTTCGGCCACTTCCGCCATCGATGCTAGCGCCACACCCGTTCCCTGAATAATCGCCGCAACGATCGGCCACTCCGCTTGCCATCCCCCGACACCGCGCTCATGCTCTTGCACCATGGCGGAAAGGAAAGCCGCTATCTCTCCTGGGAGACGATGGCTCGCAGCCAAGGTCACCGCGCTGCCGATCGGATTTCGCTTATGCGGCATGGTGGAGGAGCCACCACGGCCCTCCCCACCCGGCTCGGCTACTTCGCCTACCTCCCCCTGCATGAGTAGGCTGATGTCGCGTGCCATCTTGCCCAGACCCCCAGTCAGCACACCGCAGGCACACAGCAACGCCGCCAATCGGTCGCGCTGCGTATGCCAGGGAGCATCGGGAACTCCGAGCTCAAGTTCGGAGGCAAGTACCCCGGCTACTGCGAGCCCCTGCTCCCCGATGGATGCCAGAGTCCCGCTCCCCCCGCCAAACTGCAAAACTAGCGCCTGAGGGAACGCATCTTCGAGGCGTCGCTTGCTACGGCGGATTGCCCCCAGCCAGCCGGCGGCTTTCAATCCAAACGTGACAGGTGGCGCGGACTGCATGAGCGTGCGCCCCAGCATCATCGTCTTCTCGTGTTGTTCAGAAAGTCGAAGCAGTGCCTGCTCAAGCCGGGAAAGGTCATTCGCCAATATCCCACGCGCACGCTTCAGCAGAAGGATCAGTGCGGTGTCGGCAACATCCTGGCTGGTAGCACCCCAGTGCACGAAGCGGGCGGCCTCGGGATTCAGAGCGCGCACGCGCTCAGTCAACGCTTTCACCAGCGGAATGCCGGGCGTCCCCGCGCGTAGAGTGTCCCGCGCCAAAGCTGCAGTGTCGAACGCCTCCACCTTGGCTACGGCTGAGATCGCATCAGCGGCAGCTTGCGGCACAATGCCTAGCCGCGCCTCCGCCTGGGCCAGCGCAGCCTCAAAATCCAGCATTTCTTGCAGGACTGATTGATCGGAAAACAATTCGGCAAGCGGACCCGTAGTCGCCAGACTCTCGATCAGCCGCGCTGACATTCGGTTCTCTCCGGCGCAGGGGTTGCAGAGATTGATTGGACAATTGACTCGCGGCGAGTTTTCACTGTGCGCCGCAAAGATGAATATCGAAGCACCAGTGCCCCGAGCGCGCTGGATCGGGTTGCGCCATCAGTGTCCCCCGCCGTTCTTGCGGAACCAGCCCGAGAACCGGATCCTTCTCATTTCCGGGCTCGCCGGCAAAATATAAGCGCGTGTACAGATGATTCAGCAAACCTCGGGCAAAAACCGCCAGGTTCAGGTGCGGCACCTGTGGAACGCCTGCCCGGCCGGGCACACTCCCGGGCTTGATCGTCTCGAACTGGCAGCTGCCATCCGCAGCCGTACCCAAACGGCCAAACCCGTGGCAGCCCGGGTCCGATTGCTTCTCCCGCAGATCGTCGGGATGGTTGTACTTGCCTTCGGAATCGGCCTGCCACACCTCGATCATTGCATCGTCAACCGGCGCCCCATCGCCGTCGAAGACGCGACACGTCACCCAGACATGTTCACCGTTTGCAGTTGAACTTGCGATGCAGGAGGCGGAATGTTTTTCGGTCAGCCCAAGGTGAAAGTAGGGGCCGACCGTCTGCGAAGGAATGGGGACAAAATCCATGATTACGTCTCAAGCGGTGTGGCTTCTCGGCCGCGCAGCACAATATCGAAACGGTAACCCAGTGCCCACTGTGGTTGAGTAGTTTCCAGATCGAGCCTGGCAATCAGCCGCTGCTGCGCTTCTTCATCGCGCACCGACTGGAAAATCGGGTCAATGGCGCACAGCGGATCACCGGGAAAATACATCTGGGTCACCAGACGTGTCGCAAACGCGCGCCCGAAGATGGAAAAGTGAATGTGCGCGGGACGCCACGCGTTGTAATGGTTGAGCCACGGATAGGCGCCGGGCTTGATTGTCACAAAGCGGTAGCAACCATTCTCATCTGTCAGCGTGCGTCCGGCTCCGGTAAAGTTCGGATCGAGCGGCGCTGGGTGCTGATCCTTCACATGGAGGTAGCGGCCCGCCGCATTAGCTTGCCAGATCTCCAGTAGGGCCTGCGACACCGGGCGCCCATTGTCGTCGAGCACCCGCCCGGTGAGGATCATGCGCTCACCCAGCGGCTCACCCCCGCGCTGGTGAGTCAGATCGTTGTCTCCCTCAGTGATGTCCTCAGGCCCATAAACCGGACCGGTAACTTCCGAAAGCGTGTGCGGCAGAAGTATCAGCGGCTTGCGAGGCGCCCGGCGAATCGTAGCCCGATAGGGCTCGTGAAGAAGCACGGGCTGGCTGCTTGGATCAGGCCGCCGATATGCTGTGATGATCGAACGTGCGTTGCTCAAATGGCCCATGAGGAATCCCACTCATGCCATGAGTGACTCGGACAAATGGGGGCAAGCCGACGAATCATATCTTAGCGTCTATCCTTATGTCACGCCGCCAACCATTTACTCCAACGTTCCATTCGGTGGGTCCTTCTTCCATGTCAGGGTTATTGGAGGGTGCCGATTAGCCACAATTCAGACGAACAGCTTGTCGTTGATCTTGATTCCGTGCTCCCGGCAATAACTCAGATAGTGGTCGATAAACCAGAAGACGTCCAGCGTCTCCAGCAGGTTGTCGTTGTCATCGAAGAAATCGATCGAGCCATTGAGCCAGAAGATCGTCTTCATCCCGTTCGGATCGTCGGAAACCAGCGTGTGGATCGCTCCGGGACTCTCTTGTACATAGCTGCCCGCGCGTGCCACCCAATCGTATTCCAGATAGCGCCAGCTCCCCTCTAGCGTGCACGCAAAGACCTTCCCGCGGTGGCGATGGCGGCCCAGCATCCCGCCCTTTTTCACCCACAGAATGTTCGCGTACATGTTGTTCCTTACATCGAACGCCAGATGGCGGATGTAAACGTTCTCCCTGTATGGGACATACGGAGACTCGTCCTCCCCCGGGCCAATGTGGATATCCGGAAACGCATATTGCTTCACCACCGCGTCCAGGCTGCTCTTGGTTTCAATGACAGGCATCTCTCCCTCCAGTGCACTCGGCTTGAGGGCCATCCGGCCTCCCAACGCCGGAGTATCATACACCCCATCGAAATCTTGGGTAGCAGGTCGGCACGCAGCAGCTAAGCCAATCTGTTGGCGTCCACGCGGTCGTTTTTCAGACGAGCGTGGGCGATGAGCTTGGTCTGCGTGAACGCGCGTTCTTGCATCCTTATATATAGGCATTCAATCGATCTTTCGTCGTTTAATCGGCTCGAGACTGTCGGGAGCAGCATCGCCCTTTTCACGGCGCATACGAGTGGTCGCCGACTTGGAAACCATCCTGGCGCCTTGCGGCTCCTATGTTGACGTCGGCGGTCACTTTGCCGTGTAGTCGCTAGCCGGAGATTAGCCGAGGTCCGTCTGACACACACAACCCCAACCGAGAAGAGAAGTTCCCCGTCTATGAAGCTCATTGTTCATCTCCGTACTGTGAAAAAGCACATGGAGCGCATCTTTCAGAAGCTCGGAGTCGAGAGCCGGACGGCTGCCGCTGTTCGAGTCTGGGAAAGTAATGGGCTGAAAGACCC
>QIAR01000222.1 GCA_003225595.1 Acidobacteriota bacterium
ACGATGGGATTGGCGAAATAGATGATGTGCGGGCAGCACTCGAATGGTTGGACCGGGACTTTCACTTGCCCCTGGTGTTCGCCGGATTTTCCTTCGGGGCCGCGGTGGGCTTGCGGGCGGCGTGTCCCGATGCGCGGGTGAAAGCTGTGATTGGGGTGGGGCTGCCCGTCGCGGCCATCGATGATCGCAGCTACGATTTCGAATTTCTCCGGACGTGCAATAAGCTGAAGTTGTTTGTCAGCGGTACGCGCGATCAGTTTGGACCGCGCGTAAAACTCAAGCAGTTGGTGGATTCCTTGGCGGATCCGAAGAAACTTGTCTTGATTGAAGGTGCAGGCCACTTTTTCGAGGGACGCCTGCGGGAGTTGCGGGAGACGATAGACAACTGGGTCAGGGAATTTCTCGTCGGTTGATGTGGTTTCTGCCTCAAACGACAGACTGTTAAAGCGAGTAGCTGACAACCGAGAACTGCGAACTGCCTTCTATAATCCTCCCCATGTCCCAATCTCGCACCGAGCGCGAGAATCAATTCCGCGGGATGCGTGACTCCGCCCGGCAGATTTTCCAGCATGCGCTAGCGGAAGCCAGCATTGACAAAGCTTTTCAGAGACACGTTAGCTGCGAGCGTGGTGTGCTTCGCATCCGCGAAGATCTCTACGATCTCCATTCCTACACCCGCGTTTTCGTTGTTTCCATGGGCAAGGCCGGACACACGATGGCCCAGGCCCTCGAAGCACAGATGGGCAGCTTGCTGGAAGGCGTCGTGGCCACTTCGGTCGAGCCGACCTCGCTGGTCCGCGGTTTCCGCTATTTCCGCGGCGGACATCCGACGCCCAACTTGGAATCCATCCGCGCCGCGGAAGCAATCCTGAGGTCCCTAACTGCTCAGAACACCTCATCGCTGGTGATTTTTCTGCTTAGCGGTGGGGGTTCGTCCATTGTGGAGAAACCCATTAATGACGAAATCTCCTTGGAGGATCTGGTTGCGACGTATCATGCTTTGGTTCTCTCCGGGGCGCCGATCGCCGAAATCAATGCTATCCGTAAACACCTTTCCGCAGTTAAAGGAGGCCGGCTGGCACGCGCTGCCTACCCGGCGCAGCAGGTCTCGCTGCTCGTATCCGACGTCCCCGACGACACACCGGACGCGCTGGCTTCAGGCCCGACCATGCCCGATTCCACTACTGTGGAAGACTGTTACGCGATCGCCGCGAAAAATAATCTGCTCGAACAGTTTCCCGAATCCGTGTGCGGGCTTTTTCGCCGACATGTTCTGGAGGAGACACCGAAATCGGACGACCAGGCCTTCTATCGCTCACGCTGGTGGCCGATGCTATCGAATAAGGTGGCCGCAGAGGCGGCCGCCATCGCAGCGACGAAATTGGGCTTTGGCGTGGAGCTGGATCACAGTTGCGATGACTGGGATTACGAACAAGCTGCCGAACATCTGCTCTCGTGCCTCCGTCACCTCGGGCAACAACGATCCCGCGTTTGTCTGATCTCTGGCGGCGAAGTCACGGTCAAAGTTACGAATGGAGGCGTTGGCGGCCGCAATCAGCATTTCGCCCTGGCCTGTGCGGGAAAAATCGCGGGCGAGAACATTACTGTTCTTAGCGCGGGAACCGATGGGATCGACGGCAACAGCCTGGCAGCGGGCGCGGTGGTTGACGGAACCACACTGGAACGCGCCAAGGCTCGAGGCCTCGATGCCGCCGCAGCCCTGGCGCGCTTCGATGCTTATCCCTTTTTCGACATTCTCGGCGATACAGTCGTCACGGGCCCCACGGGGAACAACTTGCGAGACCTGCGAATCCTGCTCGCGTATTGAGCCGTCGAGATGCCCCGACGACCGCCTGGCGTGATGCCGGCACGCATAAAAAGCAGTACGCTAAGCCGTCCACACCAGCTGGTCACTGTTTGCTAAGCCGATTTCGGCATATGGGCAAACGCTGCTTCCTGCTCCTTCCGCATCTCCTCCTGGGTCATGTCGCGAACGTGTGTTGCCAGCGACCACTTGTGTCCGAACGGATCGACGATCTGCCCGTAGCGATCTCCCCAAAAAGCGTCCATTAACGGCATCTTGACAGTTGCTCCGGCGGAAACCGCGCGATCAAAAATGGTATCCACATTGTCGACGTACACGTGAATGGCAATACCGGTACCGCCGGTTGCTGACGGCGCCACGGTGCCCCACTCCGGAAATTCGTCATTCAACATGAGCATCGAGTCGCCGATCTTGAGCGATGCATGGATGATCTTCTTGCCGTCGGGCGCATGATTCTTGCCGCGAACCTCGGCGCCAAAAGCTTTCTGGTAAAAATCGATTGCTTTCTCGGCATCGCGGACCGTCAGGTGCGGTGTGAGCGTGTGGAAACCGTCGGGAACGGGCTTTGCCTTCTCAGCCATGAGTCCTCCTTGGAAGTTTGGAAATACTTCAGGAATTCTGGGAAAGAATTTTACACCGGCTAAAAGAACTGCGTCACGCCTTCTTGCAATACGAGGACGCGGTCTCGAACCCCGGCAGCTTCGGCCTCTTTTTCCAAAAGCTGCAGAGGTTCGTCCATAGGCTCATGCGACAGGCGGAATGTGCCGTAATGCATGGGAACCATCCAGCGCGCGTTCAAGTCAAGGAAGGCGCGGGTGGCGTCGGCCGGGCTGGCATGCACGTTACGAAAGCTAGGCGGATTGTATGCCCCGATGGGCAGCAGCGCTAGATCCGGCGAGAGCCGACGCCCGATCTCTCGAAATCCAGAAAAATATGCAGTATCGCCAGCGTGGTAGACGGAGTGCTTGCCGGAGCGCAGCACGTACCCGCCATAGCCGCGGTGAGAGTCTTTGATAATGCGCGCGCCCCAGTGCCTTGAGGGCACATGCGTCACAGTCAAGTTGCCATGCCGATAGCTGTTCCACCAGTCCAGTTCGACCACATCGCCGAAGCCGAGGTCGGACACCAGATCAAAGACATGGTGGGGCACAACAATCGTGGGCGGTCTGTCCTGTCGACGGCGGGTTTGCTGCACGATGGCGCGCAACGATGGACGATGCAGATGGTCAAAGTGAGCGTGCGTTACCAGCACCAGGTCGATCGGTGGCAGGTCGCGGACGTAAATTCCAGGCTGTCGCAGGCGCTTCAGCACGAACAACCAGCGCGCAAAGTTAGGATCGATCAGAACGTTCTGCCCGCCAATTTGGACAAAAAAACTGGCGTGTCCAATGAAGGTGACTCCAAGCTCCCCATCGGCAACCAATCTTGGTTTGTGGATCTGGCCGGTACGTGGCGTGACCACGGAATGCCGCACCAATCGACCAAATTGGCGCGCACGTCTCTGCAGGGCTCGATTCTTAATTGTGGCCTTTAACACCGGAATTGAAGATCAGGTCCGCGTAAGTTCCGTTTACCGGTTCAACCCAAAACCGCTGGCTGGGACCTCAACACATAAATGCAAATCATCGAGAAAACTGGCAGACATACTCAATTCTAAATGAAAATTTCGCAGATTGCTTGACGACCGCTGTTGCTGCCCTCATATTTGAACTAGCTGTTTGAGGAGAGCTGACGAATGCGCGTTGCCTTTTTGGGTTTGGGAATCATGGGGCGGCCAATGGCGGCCAATCTGGTCAAGGCCGGTCACGAACTCACGGTCTGGAACCGCACGCCAGGCAAACAGGTGGAAGGCGCAGGCGTCGGTGCGACGCCAGCGGAGGCAGCCCACGACGCCGAAGTGGTGTGGATTTGCGTCTCCGACACGAAAGCGGTTGAGCAGGTTCTGTTTGGGTCACAAGGCGCTGAGGAATCGCTGGCGGAGGGCATGATCGTGGTTGATTCCAGCACCATCTCGCCTTCCGCCACGCGGAAATTCGCGGAGCGCGTGAAAGCTCGCGGAGCGCAGTACGTGGATGCTCCGGTCACGGGTTCGAAGATGGGCGCGGAAGATGGACAGCTCATTTTTATCGCCGGCGGAGATGAAGCGATCATCGAAAGAATTCAGCCACTGTTCCACGCCATGGGCAAGCAGGTTTTTCGCATGGGCGAAACCAGCAAGGGCCAGGCTGCCAAGCTGGTAATGAATCTGCAGATTGCCCTCATCTACGAAGGTTTTGCCGAGGCTCTGACCCTTGCCACCAAGCTGGGTGTGAGTGCGGAAACCCTGATTCCGCTGATTCAGGCATCAATGGTCCGTTCTGGAGTGGTGGACTATAAAGCCCCATTTGTTCTGAAGCGCGACTTCTCACCGAATTTCCCGCTGCGATTGATGTACAAGGATATCCACCTCACACTCGATGCCGCGAAAGAAGTGCGCGTCAAGCTGCCTGCGCTGGAAACGGTGGAAGAAATCTACGATCTGGCTATGGAAGAGGGTCACCAGGACCTCGACTATGCCGCCACCCTCACATTGCTGGAGAAGTGGGCGGGCGTCGAGGTGAAAGGCGCCGCGGCCTCGTAGCGCCATTTTGTGTGTCTCCACGACCCTGTGACTCGTCTCGACTACTCGCAATGTACTTTGGTGCGCCGGACATCAATGGTGTCAAGGACGCCGGGTCAGACCTAACCTGTAGACCAATACCTTCGTAACTCCCGCGACACCCTCTATTACAGAACTATTACAAATTTCACCGCCTGATCTTGTTACGCTAATGGCGACGTTGCATAAAACTTCGGCACGCGGGGAAAAGCCATGGAACTCCAGGATCTCCGAAAAAAGCAGGGAGGCGACGACGAAATTAATTGGGTGACTGCGTCGTTCATGGCAGCTTTTCATGTGGGTGCCGTGGCGGCCCTGTTTTTCTTCACCTGGAAGGCTTTCATATTATCGATCGTGTTGTGGTGGATTTCCGGCAGTATCGGAATCGGAATGTGCTACCACCGCCTGCTGACGCATCGGGGTTATAAGACTCCGAAATGGGTCGAGTATTTCATGACGGTGTGCGCCACATTGACCTTGGAAGGCGGGCCGATTTTCTGGGTGGCCACTCATCGCATTCATCACCAGTTCTCTGACCAGGAAGGCGATCCGCATTCGCCCCTGGACGGCAAATGGTGGGCCCACATGGGCTGGATTCTCACCGGCAAATCCATGCACCACGACACCACCACGCTGGCCCGCTATGTCCCTGACCTGGCCAAAGACAAGTTTCACGTCTGGATCACCAAATATCATTACGTTCCAATCATTGTTCTGGGTATGGCGCTACTGGCGATCGGTGGACTTCCCTTTTTGATGTGGGGAATTTTCATGCGCACCGTGGTCGGTCTACACGCCACCTGGCTGGTGAACTCGGCGACGCACTCCTGGGGATCGCGGCGCTTTGCCACCCGGGACCTCTCGACCAACAGTTGGTGGGTTGCGCTGCTGACATTCGGCGAAGGCTGGCACAATAACCACCACGCGCATCCGACTTCGGCTCGTCACGGTTTGAAATGGTACGAGATTGACATCAACTGGTACGGAATCTGGGCGCTTAAAAAATTGGGCCTGGCCCGACAGATTCAAAAAGTAAACCTCTCGCAACTGATGCGCCAAGACGTGCCAGCACCGAATGGCAGGCTGATCCAGGCGTAGAACTGTTCGGCGTCGCGACCGAACCTTTGTGACTTGACCAGTGCGAGTCGGGGAATCGGTGATCCCCTTGCCTTGGTCCCCTTGCCTTTGCATCCTCTGCGCAGCCCCGTTGCGAACTCTGGGGTTACGAGCTTTTTGACGTGCAGAGCTGCTCCACAACTGCCCACCGCTCCGATTCTCCTTTCATATCGCGGTAAAATCAGGCATGCGCATCACCAGCCGCCGCAAGACTATCGCGTTCTTCCTGACACTAGGCGTGTGTCTGGCCGCGTTGGCGGTGGCTGTCGGAAGCGGCTGGATCATCCTCAACTGGCGCGAGGGCGTGAAGGTCTTCCTCGGTATCATCTTCTTCGGTGCCATCATCGCCGGCATCATCCTCAACACGATTTTTCTGGTGCGTGAGATTCGGCGCAACGAGCAGCACGACAGTTTCATCAACGCCGTCACCCATGAACTGAAAACACCGATTGCCTCCATCCGCCTCTACCTGGAAACCCTGCAACGGCATGAAGTGGACGACGCCCGGCGCCGTGAGTTCTACCGCCTGATGCTGCTGGATAGTGACCGCCTACTGGGTACGGTGGAGCAAGTGCTGAAAGCCGGGCAGGCAGCCGCGAAGCGCGCCCTAGATCATCGCATCGACATTGAGCTTGATACCTTGCTGCGTGAGTGCATGGAACTGGCGCGCACTCGTCATCATCTACAGCCAGAAGCCTTGCGTTACGAAGAAGCTAGCAGTAACGGGATGGCTCCCAAGGTACTTGGCGAACCCGAAGAACTCCGCACTGCCATATGCAACGTGCTCGATAATGCCATCAAGTATTCCGGTAACCGAGTGGAGATTTCGGTGCAGTTGCAAATTCCAGACGAGAAGCACGTGCTATTGCGAGTGCGTGACCGCGGTGTGGGTATTCCAGCGGAGCAACTGAAACGGATCTTTAAGCGTTTCTACCGCGTGCCTAATCCCGCGGTGACTCACGTGAAGGGTACGGGATTGGGATTGTTCATCGTGCGTGCCATCGCTCGCAAACACGGTGGGAGGGTATTTGCCGAAAGCGATGGCGAGGGCCGCGGTACCACGGTCACGATCGAACTGCCCCGGAGCGTGGCATGAGTCGCGTGCTGGTGGTCGAAGACGAAGCGCATCTAGCACAAGGCTTGCGTTTCAATCTCGAGGCTGAGGGACATTCCGTGCAGGTGGTGGGTGACGGTGAATCGGCGCTCGAGCGGCTTCTAATAAATAACGAACAATTTGATGCGGTCGTGCTCGATGTGATGCTGCCTGGCAAAGACGGATTTGCCGTGGCTTCCGCATTGCGCGCTTCCAGAAACTACGTTCCGGTACTCATGTTGACCGCGCGTGGCCGCCCTGAAGATGTCCTCAAAGGCTTCGCTTCGGGCGCTGACGATTATCTTCCGAAGCCGTTTGAACTGGCCATTCTGCTGGCGCGGCTTCAGGGGTTGCTCCGCCGGAGTGAGTGGTTGCAAGCGGGCCAAAATGCCACCAAGAGGGCGGATGGTAGGCCGCAGGTCGAGACAGGCCCCGATTCAATGACCGCCTATGGAGTATTTTCATTCGGGGGGAAAAGGATCAACTTCGGCACGTTGCAATTGCAGACCAACGGCAACATTATCCAACTTACTGTTATGGAAGCCGAACTTCTACGCCACCTGATCCGCAACAATGGGAGGGTAGTCTCGCGGAAGTCTATTCTCGAACAAGTTTGGGGATTGCATGAGGACACGGATACCCGTGCGATCGACAATTTCATTGTGCGCCTGCGCCGCTACATCGAGGAGAATCCCTCCAAGCCTCGTCATCTGCTCACGGTGCGCGGGGTGGGCTATCGGTTCGTAGCCGAGCCTGAGAAAACCGAATCCTAGAATGTGTAACGAATCCCACAACGGGCGATCATGGGGATAGTGCCGGTAAGCTAAAGAAAGTTAGTAGCCGTTTACAGCTGCTTGGCGGAGGCGCCTGCAGCCAGCTCACGCAATACGGTAAGTAAGCCGGCTGCAGCTTCCTTGTCGTAGAGCGTTTCGAGAGCCACGGTAGCCGAGAAATGCGGTGACTCGGGGCGGAATCGTACGTTGAGGAAGTTTTTCTCACGGGAGGCCACAAGCGCGTTTACCACCGGCGTGAGTTCCTGGGCCCATTGCTCACGGGTTGTGAGCACAACAGGTCCTGGCCGGGAGAGGCTCCACTCTCGCGAACGGGAAAAGAACTTGCTGCGGCTACGCCCGCACCAGCGGTGATTGAATACATCCAATTGGAACCCGGGAGCATATTCTAAGTCAGCTTCGAAGGTGAGGGTTTCTTTCTGCTTTCGCCACCGGCTGATCATCCACTGAACCGGAACATGACGAGGCAAGAGGTGGACAGTCAGCCGAGCGTCCGCAAACCAGCGTGAAGGCAAGTGCAGCGTGGCTTGGAGAAGAGAACTGCCGATCCAACGGGGTGCGAGAACGCGACCCCTATCCGCGCAGGCGAACTGGACCCAGCGCAGCACAGTGGCTGCCTTGCGGTGGTTATAACGAATAAACCAGAAGTACCACACGCCGAGCAGGGCCCCGGCGATCAAACCGTCAATCAGGAGAAGGCGTCCCACGACTGCCTCTGATGCAAATGTTACGTCCGAGGATGCCGCCGGTGCAAGGGGAGCGGAAATTCATTTTTCACAAGGATTCCAGACTCCTTTCCTCCGGGCCTTCCGACGTCAGGCTTCCGATGCCCCGGCCTAAGGTTTTCGGGCCTCAGGCTTTGATCCCTTGGGCGGTTGTCTCCAACGCCAACCGAGCCGCCCGGAAATGGCAAAGCCTGAAAACCAAGGATCCTGAAGACTCAAGCCTCAAATCTGAAGCCTAGAGCCTCCCATTACAATGGCTGCGTGGATTTCAAGATCCGCCAGTCTCGCCGCGAGGACTTTGATACGCTGTGGCGCATCGACAAGGAGTGCTTCCCGCCTGGAATTTCCTACTCTCGCCTGGAACTGGCCGTCTATATGCGCCGCCCCCGTTCATTCACGCTCCTAGCGGAAGCCGCAGCGACGGACAACAAGAAGTCGTCGGCGAAAGGCTCACAGGTGGCCGATTCGCCGGTTGGAGTTGTAGGTTTCATCGTGGCCGAAGCCAACCGACGCGGCACTGGCCATATCATCACCATTGACGTCCTGCCGACTGCTCGTCGCTTCGGAATAGGCTCCACCTTATTGAGCACCGCCGAGGAGCATCTGCGAGCGGCACCTTGCCACGCGGTCGAGCTGGAAACTGCTGTAGACAATTTGGCCGCCTTAGCATTCTACAAGCGGCACAGCTATGACCTGATAAACACCATTCCGGGCTACTATTCGAATGGAGTCGACGCGCTCGTGCTCAGAAAAGTGTTGATCCCAGGCTCGAACCCCAGCTAAGTTGCCAGAATGAAGATTGCCATCCAGGGGGAAGCTGGCTGTTTCAGTCACGAAGCGGCGCAGCGCATGGTGTCAGGTTGCCGTATCCTGCCATGTGCGCGCTCAGCCACCGTTTTCGACCAGGTCGAACAGGGATCAGTGCCCGCGGCAGTCATTCCTATCGAGAACTCGCTTGCGGGTTC
>QIAR01000223.1 GCA_003225595.1 Acidobacteriota bacterium
ACTGGAACAAACTCCAGTAGATCTCTTTCACTGGCTGCCCGCAATCCACCGAAACAAAGATGTCAACGTCCGTCCCGAGGGAAATGGCCGTGCCTTTGGCGTATGATCCGGAAAAGTGGATTTCGAGGAGATATTGCCCTGCCCAGTCCTTGAGCAGCGGAACCAACAGATTAGCAGCCTTTGATGCGGGACACCCGGCCCCGGTACTTACCGCGTACTGCTGGACTACAGAAAATACATACCGATCGGCTGTCATCACTCTGGGCAATGCTTGCGGCTGCATCGTGGCAGTTACGATCTGGCGCCGTACGACCACCTAATCTCATGCGCATTCGAAGAGCTCAGAAGAGATTGGTACAAGCTAGCAGCGCGTCTTTCACAGCGGGAGTTCGTATTTCATCGTCGCCAGCTACTCCTGATTACGAAACTTGCTGCTCTCCACTGTTCTGCGATCGGTGCGGACCTGTGGAAGGCACCACCGGGTTTCTTCGGAACGATTCTGCTGATGGCGAACGACCACTTTCACTATGATCTTGCAGTCGAAGCGAGACCGGACGAACTGGATAAAGTCAAGCGCCTGTTCGCCGAATTCATACCAGTGGGGTATCCGCTTGACTCAGGGAATGCCTACATCTTGTGGTCGCGCGGATCCAAATTCCGGCGGACTACACAGCATGTCGTGGCCCACCTGAGTGAAGCAGATACCCACCTCATACCAATCGGGGAGGGCGCAGGATTTCGACCCGAGTACAAGATTGTCCGTTCGCATCTTATGCTGAAATATGCTAATCAGCTTCGTAATCATCCCCAATTCATCGATGTCACGGCTGAATTCCAAAACGCAAAAGGTATATCACTCGCCGACTACGAGGCACTCTGCTTCGGCTTGTTTGCAAAGTGTGTAACCCTCTCTCCCGAAGATCTACAGAATGGTGCATCAGCCTTCACTTTTCGGGAGCACAATTTTCATAGTATGGCAATTCCGAAAGAGAGCGTTGCTTTGTTCTTGAGAGAGATGACAACAACTCCGGAGCTTCTCAGTGCTCGAATCAAGCAAAGAGACTACGGGTCGAATGACTTCACTGAATTGCGGAAGCGGCCCTTGATTTCGGCATCACGTGGTTACCTTCCGATCGACCTGCTCTTCCTCGCTGAAAAGTTTGAGAGCGGGCCATTTTGGGCCATTAACGATATCAGCAGGAACATGGGAGATCGATTGCGAAAATTCTGGGGGCCGGTGTTCGAAGCGTACATGAATGATCTATTGAGGGATTCGCTCAGGCAAACCGGGGCTGTTTTTGTTGCTGACCCCCGAGATGCCACGGATCCTGCTTGCCAAATCTGTGATGGTCTGGTACTTCAGGGCCACTCGCTTGTCCTGCTGGAATACAAGTCGTGCATGTTCACGGCAGAAACCAAGTACAGCGGCAACTTCGAATTGCTTGTGGATGAGATTGAGAAGAAGCTCGTTCGCGACAAGGGCGAGTCAAAGAAGAAGGGTGTCGAGCAGCTTGCGGATGCGGTCGCCCAGCTGTTCGGTGTTGAACCCAGAACCATTGTGAAAGATCTTGATCTCAGCGGCGTCACACGAGTTTATCCTTTGTTAGTCACTCTGGATGGGATTGGCGGAAGCTTACTGATCAGTCGGTTGCTCAATCACTACTTCGCAAATTTCATCAGCGGCCGCAGGTCCAGTCGAGTCGAAGTCAAGCCACTTCTTTGCACTGACGTGGAGAGTATAGAAGAAGTTTCGGGGTGTTTCCAAAGCATGAGCCTTGCAGGGTTTTTGGACTTCTGGTTATCAAAGGATCCCAATTTTATGGGTGCTCTCACAGCATTCACCGTTCCGGAGCTCGAAGGCAACCGAAACGTACGTATGGCCCGAGAGTGGCACTCCCTATCCAGCGAGATCAGCGAACGTTCGTTCCCCGAAGAGTACGCAGCAGCCCAAAGGGCGAAGGATTCTTGACGCTAAAGAAGCGAGCTAGGCTGATATGGCAGCAGTGCCGCTACGTCCACGACGAATGCAACGTCAAAACCAAGCAGATCATTCTTTCCGTCAAAGCCGGTTGCGTTCAGGTCGAGCACGTCCGTCGGAGAACCCTGCTCGAGCCCCTGCAACCGTCTGCCCGCGCGTTAATCCGGCCTCGTTTTCCTAGCCCATCAACGCCTATCTCCCGATATTCACAGTTTTTCCGAATACAATCCCCTCCTGCTATATTCCCCTTAGCGATTCTCTGCCGCACAATTCCTGCGCGAGCTCTGCGTACCGCAACCCAGCCATGACCAGCTCCTCTGACTTCAAAGACACCCTCAAGCAGCAGGCGGACATCGTTCGCATTGTGGGGGAGTACGTCAAACTAAAGAAGGCTGGAGCGCAGAATTATTCGGGGCTATGTCCCTTTCACAATGAAAAGACGCCGTCTTTCTCGGTGCATGCCACACGCCAGTTTTTTCACTGCTTCGGTTGTCAGGCTTCAGGAGACGTCTTCAGCTTCGTCCAGAAAATCGAGAACATTACTTTCCCGGAAGCCGTGAGGGCAGTCGCGCAGAAGCTCGGTCTCCCGCTGCCAAAGGTCAGCTACAGCAGCCCCGCCGAGGCGCGAGAAGCTAAGCTGCGCACTGCGCTGCTCGAAATCCACGAGCGTGCTTGCGTTTTCTTCCAGGAGCAGCTTAGAAAACCGGAAGGGGCGCGTGCCCGAGAATACCTCGCCGGGCGGGGGTTGGACGAGGCAACTATCGCGGATTTCCGTATCGGCTACGCGCCGGATTCTGGCTTCCTGCTGCGGGACAGGCTACGAGGTGAATTCGACGAGGAGGTTCTCAGGGAGAGTGGACTGTTTTCGTGGAAGCAGGAAGACAGCCGTCAGCCGTCAGCCATCAGCCATGAGGAAAAGCAAATGCCCACTCGGAATGATAATTCCGAGAGGGCCGAAAACGCTAAGAGTGCAATAGTCTCGGCGGCGGTAATGTACTCCAAATTCCGCAATCGGGTTATGTTCCCGATCGAAAACGAGGCTGGACGAGTAATCGCGTTCACGGGGCGCACCTTGTCCACGGAGGAGAAGGCCGGTCCCAAGTACTTGAACTCACCCGAGACCGCGATCTACTCAAAGTCCCGGGTGCTATTTAACCTCGACCACGCTAGGGAAGCCATCCGCAAACTGGACTACGCCATTCTGGTCGAAGGCCAGACGGATTGCATTTCAGTCTTCGCTGCCGGCTTCCAGAATGTAATCGCCAGCTCGGGCACGGCATTCACCGAGCCGCAGGCCCGGTTGCTAGGACGCTTCAGCAAGAATGTCGTTGTGAATTTCGATCCTGACACTGCGGGTGCAAAAGCCACCGAGCGCACGCTCGGCCTGCTGGTCGAAGAAGAATTTCAGATCAAGGTACTTACGCTTCAAGCCGGATTTGACCCTGATCTCTTCATCCGGCGCAAGGGCAAAGATGCCTATGCCAACGACTTGCAGCATTCGCAGCGCTATTTCGACTACCTGATCGAGCGTGCCCGGAGTCAATTCCCGGTCCGCAGCGCGGAAGGCAAGGTAAAGGCCGTCAACTATCTTTTGCCGCACATTCAACGCGTGCCGAGCCGGATTGTGCGTGACGAACTCTCCCATGAGATCGCACAAAAGTTGGGCATCGACTCGGCGGTTCTGCGGCAGGAACTGAGACATGCCGTCACCAGCAGGTCCGCTCGAGCGATTAAGGCTCCGCTCGAAGCCCAGGTGACGGATGCCGAGCGCATCCTGATTCGGGCGCTTGCCTCCGCGACCGAGATGCAGACTGCCGGGGAGCACTCCTCTGCCCGTGACGGTGCCGAAGAAGAGTTTGACCCTGCACGGCAGGCACAATTTGTGCTGAAGAACGAGCGCCTGCATGAAGCTTTGGCAACAGAGTCTCTGATCGAAAACCTGCTCAACATCAAGCCGGACTTCGCCGATGTAATGGAAGCACCGCTCTCCGATGCGGATCGGCGTGTGCTGGCCTCTATCCTCATGAAAGAAGAGGAGGAGCAGACGCCCGAGCGGTTAGAGGGCGCGGTTCGGGCACTCCGTCGCATGCAGCTACGGCGGAAGCTGGAGCAGGTACAGCGGGAGCTACAAACCTCTCGGAGCAAAGACCCGGCGCGGATGCAAGCGCTACTCCAGGAGAAAGTGCGGATCAAGCGGGCCTTGATGGACCCTAGCCTGCTCGAGGACGGAGCGACTGCAGGGGCGATTTAAGGGTTAGGGATCTTGAAACAAAACAGGGAGTAAGACCATCTAAGTTATTAGCGGGGAGGGTGATGCACGACAGCGGGTTGCCGATCTGGAGAACACTGGGTAGGCAGAGTGATGGCTTTCATGCTATCATCTGAAAGTTTGTGCTCGGCGCACAACTCCGCACTTTTCAAAGTTCCCACCCGCTGATGATTTTTTGCCGTCCTCTCTCGTAGGACGATTTAGTTATCGAGGAATCCTTGGCTCTAGATGACAAGTACGACGATATCAAAAAGCTGATCGATGCAGGTAAGGAGAAGGGGTATCTCACGTACAGTGAGGTCAATGATCTGATCCCGCACGACGTGCACTCTCCTGAAGACCTGGACGATCTGCTGACCACGATTGGCACGCAAGGCATTGACGTGCTGGAGGGGCCGAAGCTCCCTTCCTCCGCGCTCGACAAAAAATTCGAAGAAGTAGAAGAAGGCTCCGAAGACGTTGAGCTGGATCTAACTCCGGGTGCGCTGGAAAAAACCAACGACCCCGTCCGCATGTACCTGCGCGAAATGGGCACGGTTCCACTGCTCACTCGCGAAGGCGAAGTGGAGATCGCTAAGCGCATAGAGCGCGGGCAGCTCCGTGTTCTCAAGGCCTTGTCGCGGTCACCAATCGTAATTCGAGAATTGCTGGCCATGGGCGAAGACCTCAAGAAGGGTGTCCGCTCGATCAAGGAAGTGGTGACGTTCGATGAGGAAGAACTCACCGATGAAATCCTTGAGAACCGGCTCAATGAGTTCACCGGGAAAATCGACGAGCTAGCCAGGCTTTACAAAAAATCCAACCAGATCGCGGAGAAATTCGCTGCGGTTTCGCAGAAGAAGCGCCCGAAGGACCACCGCCGCTATCGCATGGCGCTAGCCCGCTGCATGGTGCTGGTGTCGCTGGCGGTACGCAATCTGGGGTTCACCAACACCGAACGCAAGCGGCTGATCGAGCGTGTCAATCGCACCGTAGATAGCATGCGCTCGCTCGATCGCCACGCTCAAGGCCTCGAAAAGAAGGCCGATGCCACGCGCAGCGAAGAGCAGCGCAAGGAATATCGCCGCCAAGCCCGCCAACTCCGCATGGAACTGGAGAAAATGGAGGCCGAGGCTGGCGTCTCGTTTCAGGAGCTCAAGCGCACTCAGCGCGAGATCATCCAGGGCGACATGGACGCGGAGTACGCCAAGCGGGAGCTAATCGAAGCTAACCTGCGACTGGTGGTCTCGATCGCCAAAAAGTACACCAACCGCGGTTTGCAGTTTCTGGACTTGATCCAAGAAGGCAATATCGGCCTGATGAAAGCGGTAGATAAGTTCGAATATCGCCGTGGTTATAAGTTCTCCACGTACGCCACCTGGTGGATTCGACAAGCCATTACGCGTGCTATCGCCGACCAGGCCCGCACCATCCGCATTCCGGTGCACATGATCGAAACCATCAACAAGCTGATTCGCACCTCGCGACAACTGGTGCAGGAACTGGGACGCGAACCTACATCGGAAGAAATTGCCAAGCGCATGGACATTCCAGTCGCTAAAGTGCGCAAGGTGCTGAAGATTGCGCAGGAACCCATCTCTCTCGAGACGCCAATCGGGGAAGAGGAAGATTCGCATCTAGGCGACTTCATCGAAGATCGCGCCGTGGTCTCGCCTGCCGAGGCCGTCATCAATGTGAATCTAAAAGATCAGACGGCGCAGGTGCTGCGCACGCTGACTCCGCGCGAAGAAAAAGTCATCAAGATGCGTTTCGGGTTGGAGGATGGCAGCGAGCACACCCTGGAGGAAGTCGGCCAGTCGTTCGCAGTCACTCGCGAGCGCATTCGACAAATCGAGGCTAAGGCGCTGCGCAAACTGCGCCATCCATCGCGTTCGCGCAAGCTACGGGCTTTTCTGGACGGCGTGCGGGATTAAATTTTCTTTCCCCGGAGGCACAGCCCGGGCTGTGCCTTTATTTTCACCACAAAGGAATCAACTCACGAACTTATTCTGTTGATTCGTATTTATGCGTGTAAATTCATGCTGGGATTTCTCCTCTCTTTTCCTGCGCTTTCCACAAGAAGTTTCCATCCTGCACAGCTTCTGCACAATGGCGAGTTAGTTTTTTCTTGCGGACGCTTCCCACTTCGCACAAAGTGTTCGCATTCGAAGCGTGAGATGTTCTGAGCGCCCTGCCAAAGCATTGTGGCAGACCAGTGGTTTCCGGCGGTTCTCGAGGGTGAATTGCCGGAGGGTTTCCCAGAACGCGTTTGACGCGTAATGGATGCCCGGGCGTTGCGGCCTCCTCAGAAAGTCCTCCCCACGGCAGGACTGAGCCGCTGGCCTCCGCCATGACTGCAGATCTATGATCTTCAAGATCATGATCGGCAGAGTGCACGGCAGGTTGTGTTCCTCGAGAACACGGCGAACCCGAAGCACACTCTCCCGCGTCAGGCGAGAGAGAAGGCAGGCAGGACATCGATCGACAATGCGGCCAAGGTGGCTGGCCTAGGCCGCATTAGTTTTCTGCGAAATCTGGGAGCACCTTCCGAACCCAGCTTCCAATCGGCTCATTTTGAGGGAAGCCAATAAGCTATGCATTTCCGGTTCTAATGAAAATTAACGGCAAAGCTGTTTCGTTTTCTGTTCGCCTATGACATAATACGCCCAAGATTAGATTTCCTGAATTTTCACGGACGATTATCTCGCGCTTGCATTCACGATGATCTGCATTTATGCAGCCGAAAAAATTTGATTTTGCTCTTCGTTTTCCTAACACGCTTCCGCAATCCACAAGGGTCTCGCAGTTACTATCTCGTCCGCGCTCCCATACGGTTTTTTCAATTAGCGTTAGCGGCAAGAAGAACTAGTGGCCACGACCGACTACAGTCTCGCAGGCAGTCTTCCCGCTAATGTAGAAGCCGAGCGCTCCATACTGGGCGCGATTCTCCTGGACAATCTCGCGTACAACCAAGCTGCCGAGCATCTGCGTCCGGAAGATTTTTCACTCGATTCACACCGGCGAATTTATTCGCGCATGATGGATCTGGCCGAGTCCTCGCGGCCGATCGACATGATCACGCTTATCGAGGAACTTGATCGTCGCAGGGAACTGGAAGCAGTCGGGGATGTGGGTTACGTCTCCGGGCTTGTAGATGGCGTTCCTGACCGGCCAAGCATTGAGCACTATATCAAGATTGTCCGCGACAAGGCGCTCCTGCGCGGACTCATCCACACCGCTAACTCCGCCATCGCGCGCGCCGCCGAACAGTCCGATCCCGCCGAGGAGATCCTCAATGACACCGAAGCCGCCATTTTCCAGCTCTCCGAAAAGCGCATCGGGCGCGGCTTCATGGGCGTGCAAGAAATCGTTAAGGAGTCATTCGGCTCAGTTGACGCCCTGCTGCAGCGCGGCCAGCGCATCACCGGCCTCGCAACGCACTACACCGATCTAGACGAGATGACTAGCGGCTTCCAACGTTCTGATCTGGTCATCATTGCCGCCCGTCCCTCCATGGGCAAAACCGCCTTCGCGATGAACATCGCAGAGAATGCCTCTATTGAAGATCGGAAGGTGGTGGGGATGTTCTCATTAGAAATGTCGCGAGAAGCGCTGCTGCTGCGCCTGCTCTGCTCACGGGCCAGGGTGGACTCGCATAGGATGCGCACCGGCTCCCTATGGCGAGACGACATGCAGAAAGTGGTGCACGCGATGGAACAGTTAGCTAATGCGCCGATTTACATAGATGACACGCCCGGGATTTCGCTCAGCGAAATGCGCGCCAAAGCACGCCGCCTACAGCAATCAGTGGGCTCGCTCGATCTGATTATCGTGGATTACTTGCAACTCATGTCGGGCGGCAGCAGGCGGTATGAGAATCGCACCCAGGAAGTGTCAGCCATCTCAAGAGGATTGAAAGGACTGGCGAAGGAATTGAAAGTGCCCGTGGTCGCGCTCTCACAATTGAGCCGCGCCCCGGAGAGCCGCGGCGGCGATCACCGTCCTCAGCTCGCCGACCTACGTGAATCCGGCTCGATTGAGCAGGACGCGGACCTCGTGATGTTCATTTTCCGCGAAGAGGTCTACAAACCCAACGATCCTGATCTTAGCGGACGCGCCGAGATTATTATTTCCAAACAGCGCAACGGCCCTACCGGGAA
>QIAR01000224.1 GCA_003225595.1 Acidobacteriota bacterium
TGGGGAATTTCGTCCAGTCGTGAACTTCGCAAGAACCTGCCTACACGAGTAATGCGCGGATCATCATCTCCCGCCCAGGTAGGACCCGTGTCCGCCTCCGCATCCTGCCGCATAGTGCGGAACTTGTAACAATAGAACATGAACCCGCCTCGGCCCACCCGCTTTTGCCGGTACAACACCGGGCCGGCTGAATCCAGTTTTATCGCCAGAATCACGAAGGGAATGATGGGAAACACGATAAGCAACGCAATCGACGATGCCAGGAATGAAAGCAGCCGCCGCATCAGCAAGAAGCTGGCGCTGAAACGAAATCCGTCCGCGAAAATCAGTGAACTCGGATGGAGCAGCTCCACTTCGATTCTCCCGGACATCTTCTCCAGCCAGGAACTGGCTTCTTCAATCTTTACGCCCTTCAGCCGCAACTGCAGCAACTCGTGCACCGGAATGGTACCTCGGCGATCGGGCATAGCGACAATCACTCTATGCACACCTCCGTCCACAAGGTCCATCAGGTGAGAAGCTACTGCCTCGCGCGTCAGCGCCCCTTCTACATTTCCCGTCCAGCCAACCACCTCAATGCCCAATTCGGACCGCTGGCGTAGGCCCTGTACCAGCCTCTGTGCGCGCTCACCCGTTCCCAGCACGTACACTCTCTCCCGAAGATAAGGTTGCTGCACCAGCCAGCCATAAGCTGTACGCCAACCGAACAGCGCGAGGGTCAAGATGATGAGCCCCACCAGCGACGATCCGTTCCCCAACAAAAATCTGGGAAACACGAATCCTACAAATGCCAGCATCAGAGCCGTCAGGCCCGGGACTAGCAGCAACCGGAAATAGAGATCGCCCTTGGCATTGAAACGGGCGGGATCGTACAAGTCGAACCAGTGAAAACAGATAAGCACCAGTGCAGTCACGACGAGGATCTTGATGTACCCGTACTCATAATTGAGCACCATGTAACTGTCGGCGCGGAACTGCAGCCACGCTCCCAGCAGGAACGAAGTCCAGACGATCAGTGCCTCGCCGCCCAGCAGGATCAAGGTCCGGACGGGGTAATAAACATTAAACAGGCGAATCACGCTCTACCCCTGTATCGTTTCCTGCGTTTCCTTGTTTCCGTAAGATCCGTAGTAGTAGCGACTGTATGGCGATGAGTCCGGCTCGATGCCATTCAGGACAACCCCCACCAGATGCTTGTCCTCGAACTCCTGCCGTGCTTTCCGCGCGATATCAAACGGAGTGGTATTAGACCGCACCACGATCAGCACACCATCGCAGAAATTGGCCAGCAGGCTGGCGTCGGAAACCGGCACCGCGGGCGGTGAATCGATGATGATCCAATCAAACAACGGCTCCACCCGATTGAGCAGGAATTTCAGGCGACCATTGGCCACTAATTCCGCCGGACTCGAAACCGTTCTCCCCGAGGGGACAAAGAAGAGGTTCTCCATCGGCCCGCGTTGCATAATCGAAAACTCGTCACTTTCCCCCAGTAGATACTCGGAAAGTCCGGGGGTGAAATTCGTCCCCAACGCCTGGTGCAGGCGGGCCCCACGCAGATCTGCGTCGATGAGCAAAGCGCGGCGTCCATGCTGACGTACCAACACCTGCGCCAGGTTGGCAGCCACGAAGGTCTTGCCTTCCTTGGGCAAAGCACTGGTGATCAGTAGTTTTTTCAGGGACATTTTCTCCCGTAACTGATACAGGCGAGAGCGTAAGGTACGGAATTCCTCAACTCCATATTTCCGTTCATCCGAATTGAAGAACAACATGCTCTTCGCATCGGGACTCCAGTTGGTCTGGGCGCAGCGTGCCAACAGGGTGTCAAAGGTGAACGGATTGGAAAAGGGTGGGATCCCAGTACTGGGGGCGACGGGTGGATGTTCCACGACTGTGGACGCCTGGATGGGGTCCATCACTGGTCCTTCGGTTGTGTGCAACGGTTCGAGGTGACCTCCCTGGGATGTTGCTCTTTCCTGTTCAGCTCTCTTAAGGGCTTCATGAATTCGGCTCATATTTTCCTTTCCTTGGGGAGGTCTTGTTCTGACTGGCGCAAGCGGTCGGCAAGCGTGGCCAAACTCCTTAATGCTTCTACCAGATCAAATTTCTCTGTGCTGGTTGCCTGCGGTGCGGGCGTCATAGCGCCGGAGGCAGTGTTGTCGCTGAGATCAAAATCCCGGGCAACTGCTTCCACCACTACCGATGTGACGACCTTCTGCTGGTCCACGAACGCGCTCACCAGACAATGCTCGCAGAGCAGGTTGACCACACGCGGAATGCCGCTGGCGTAACGATGAATTAGGGCTACCGCTTCAGGATCGAAGATCTGTTGCCCGTTAGAGCCCGCGATACGCAGCCGCTGCGCAATGTAGGCTCTAGTTTCCTCCAGCGCCAGGGGATGTGTCTTGGCGCGTAACGTGAGTCGCTGCCGAAGCTGCCGCAATTGCGGTTGCTTCAATTTCTGTTCCAGTTCGGGCTGGCCAACTAGCACAATTTGCAGTAGCTTCTCCGTGAACGTCTCCAGGTTGGTCAACAGTCGTACCTCTTCCAGTACTTCATCGGTAAGGTTCTGTGCCTCGTCGACGATGAGCACCGCGGTTTCGCCCGCCCGGTAACGGTCCAGGAGCCAGTTGTAGAGCCGCAGCAGGATTTGACTCTTCGACCTCGAATCGCACGGAATGCCGAAGTCCGCCATCATGTAATCGAGGAACTGAGGCACGTTCATGCGCGAATTGAAGATGAATGCGGTCGCCACTTGCTGCAGCCGAAGCCACTCCAGCAGTTTGTTGATGAGGGTGGTCTTTCCTGTCCCCACTTCCCCTGTCAGTAGCACGAACCCCTTCCGGCTCTGAATGCCGTAGGTGAGACATGCCAGAGCTTCTTCGGTGTGCCGCGTCAAGAACAGATAACGCGGATCCGGGTTGACATTGAACGGGTTCGCTCTTAATCCGAAGAATTCCTTGTACATACTGGTCGCTTAGACCTCGACTGTTTCTTTCTCTTTATTTTCCTCGGGTGGCTGTTTCGATTGGCCCCGGTAATTCTGGTTGCCGTCCTTGAACGCTAGACCGTCGGTCAGCCAGGGCACTGAAACCAACATCGGCAGGTCAAGCGCAGCCGTAACGTCTTGCTCGGTCCGGATCGCCTTATCGCGCAACTCGAGCCAGAGGGCCAAGCCTAGTCCGATCCCGAGTCCCACACCCAGACCGCCACCGGCAAACAGCAACCGGTTGGGGAAACTAGGGGTGTCCGGCAGGTTCGCAGGATTCAGCAATCGCATCTGCTCACCCTGTTGCCGGCGTTCCATGTCAGTCGCCATCTCCGATTCGCTCTTTTTCGCGAGCAGGTCCTGGTAAAACTTCAGCGCCGTGTCATAGTTGCGGGTAAGGGATTTGTACTGCTCTTCCACCGAGGGACTTAGCGCCACTCTGCCCTGGTAGAGCTTGATCTGTTCTTGCAGACGCTTCTGGTCACGTGACGCCTGGGCAATGACTTCTTCGTATTGATGGATTTGAAGCCGCAGCTGCCGGATTTCCGGAGGCTCGTTCAGGCTGCCTTTTTCGGTCGTATTGTCACTCCCCTTCGAGCCGGCGGCATTGAGTTCTGCGAGCTTCTTTTTCACTTCGGCAACATCGGCCTTAGTCTTGATGACATCCGGGTGGTCGTCGGTATAGCGGGCCTGCAATTGTAGAAGCTGGGTCTGCAACGCCGACAGTTGCTGCTCGAGACTCTGGGGATTAGTCGTCGATTGCGAGGACTTCCACGAAGCCAATTGCTGCGCCAGCAACGACTCTGTGTAGGTCCTATCCTGCTGCGCGCGATTGAGTGCCTGCGTGTCCGCATCGAGCTGCGAGTTCAACCCCATGAGGATCTTCATATTGTTGTCCTCATCCCCGGGGAGCTGGCCCATGTACTGCCTCTTGAAGTTCGCCAGCTTGCCATCCAGATCGTCAATGTTGCGCTTGGCGTCCTCGAGTTGACGAGTGAGGAAGTCTGTTGTGCTCTGTGCCACCTGTTCCCGCGACTTGAGATTTTCTTCCAGCAGCATCGACGTGAGTTCGTTGCAGATCTGCTGTGCCTCCCGAGGATTAGCGGCCGTGAAGTTCACGTAGAATCCCGGCACATTGCTCTGTCCCGGCCTTTTCTTAGTGCTGGATGCCACGCTCAGTTCGCTTTCGACCGGTTCGATCGCGACGTTTTGTCGAATGTCGTCAATCACGTCGTCCAGGTTCTTGCCGCCCTTCGCGAGCCCCAACCGATCAATCATCGGTTGCAGCCGGTTCCGGCTCAACACTTGCTGCTGTAAGGTCGCGATGCGTTGGGTGAGGTCTTCAGTGACCACCGACTTGACATAGCCCTGCGGCACCTTCTGCTCTTCTACGAGCACCAGCGACTGCGAGGTGTACTTCGCCGGAAAAGCATACGAGATCAGAAATCCGGCAAACGGCGCTAGCAGTGCCGGAATGAGGATCACCTTCAGGCGCCGGCGCAACATCGCCAGATAGTCGTCAATACTTAATTCGCGATTTTCAATCATCCCAGTATTCCGTTCCGGTCGCGCCCCTGAGGGGCGACCCGTTGTTAGTCAAGCCGTATTGGACGGGGATGCCAATCCAAACCAACAGTGACCATGTGCCGCTGCGAAGTGCGGTTGCAATTCGTGCTGATATTCGTGCCCGATGTACAAAACGTGCTGTCAAACGTCAGGTCATTAAATTGATAGCTAAGGAACATGCTGAAATCGCGACTTAATTGCCGGTGCAATCCGCCGCCGGCGTAACCGTAGTGGTCGGAAACGGCATTCACGCCCAACAAGAATTCCTGTTGGACTCGCTTGTTATGGGTGTACCCAGCCTCGGCATAGAAGTCCCACAACCGCCCCAGTGGGCGTCTCAGGTCGAACCCTGCAATATCGCTGGTGGCTCCGGGAAAGAACCCGGAACCATTGGTGTTGAAGCGGCTGTAGCGCAGGCCTATGGTGGTTTTTGGAAAACGGTAATTGAGCATGGCACGGCCGCTCGCCGACAGGCTGCGATGCGAGCCTGACAGATCGTTAGTTTCCGTGAGCTGCGGTCCGGCACCGATGACGAAGTTCATCCGGCCCGAAATCGTGTGACCATAGAGCACGCTAAACACATGGGTTAGAAAGGTGTTCCCGCCGCCGCCCGGAAAGTGAAAATCTTGATAGCCGTACACCAATGCGAGTTGATCGCGGCGACTGAGCGTGTAGTTGTAGCCGGCTTGCGCGGTCACCTGTCGGCTGTCAATCAACCCTAGGTCGTTGCTGGTGAAGTGGACGAGGCCGTAAGCTCCTGCCAAAGTCACGGAGGAACGCGGCGTCAGATTTTGAACAATATCCGCCAGGCCGACGTTCGAAATGCGCGGTTCCTGGCCAAGCGAGCCAAACTGTCCGCCTCCGAAAAAGTCAAGGTTCGAGCGGCCGAATACTCCGCCACCCAGAAATCCATTGCCGATGCCGACCGCGCCGAGTTGAGCTCCGGCCGCGCCTCCGAACGCACCACCTCCAAAGGATCCCTCTGGCAGGTAGCTGAATGAGTCGCGAAGAGACAATTGGCCCCTCCGCCAGAGGATCTTCATATCTGCGTTCAAGTCGTGAACTGCATTGGTACCAAAATTTCGGCTGCCGTAGACTGCGGCTCCCCCTAAGTAGTTCAACGCCAGATCGTAACGGCGCCACAACCGTTGTAGGGTTAGGCTGCCGATGGCGCGCGTAACCGAGTGTATGGACGAGTTTCCCGTCTGGCCGGCGATGTTCGAATCCATGGACTCGCTTACCTCCAGACCGGGGAGGAGGAAACTCCGGGGCGCTATATTGGGCTCCAGAGCTGCCTGGTCCAAGCCCGAAAGCGGCGGATTCTCATTGGCCTGGGCTGGCGGATTGTCCTGCCCGAAGGCAGGCGGTGGAGTTGCCGCGGGTGGCTGAGTTGTGTCGGCAGGCTGCTGGCTGCTACCGGCGGGCTGCTGCCCTGGATCGGTCTGCGCCCGGGCCGCTCCGCACAGCAGCGTCAGCAACATCATCATCAAGGTTTTTTGCCGCATTTTCATCATGAGTTCCTTATGGGACGACAATCGTGTCTCCGGGTTTCAGGATGATGTTCTGTTCCGTTGCTTCGCCCTTGATCACTTGCTTGTAGTTGAACGGAATCTTTCGCTGTTTGCCGTTCTCCACCCGCAGGACGTAAATTCCCTTGGTATTGGCAAATTGGGTGAACCCAGCGCTGGCCAGGGCCTGCAATACGGTCATGCCAGGGATGAGCGGCATGGCCCCGGTATGTAAGACTTCGCCCAGCACATATATTCGCTGGCTGTTCATCGCCGTGACCACCACCGTGACTCTGGGATCGGCGATGTATTTCCTCAGCTTCTCTGTGATCGAGTCCGCCAATTGCATTGGCTTCAATCCCGCAGCCTGCACGTCATTGAGCAGAGGCATCGATACTTTGCCGTCCGGTCGCACGGGAAGTGTTGCTGTCAAATCCGGCTCTTTCCACACCGAAATATGCAGCGTGTCCTCGGGGCCGATAACATAGTCCGGACTCGCTAGCGGTGCGGGTGCGCTCTGCCCTTGTGAGGGCTGTGAAGATTTTGCTTTGTCTTTGCCTTTTTCATCTTTGGCGCCAGCCTGCGCCCAAGCACCCGTTGAGAGAGCGCTCACCAGCAGCGCCATCCCGATTGCGGTCTTCCTCTTCATTGCCTCTCCTGAGAGCTAAGAAGCCCCGTATTCCCCATACCCGATCTGTTTCAACTTGTAGAGCAATGCCTTGTAGCTGATTTGTAATTCCTGCGCTGCGCGACGACGGTTCCACCGTGTTCGCGTCAGCACTTTCAGAATGAGTTCCTTCTCAGCCTCTCGGGAAGCCGCCCGCGCCGCCTGCTTGGCCGCCTGCTTCAGAGAAATGCGATCTCCATTTGGCCGATCCGATCTCATCAAAAGAGAGCGCAATCCGCCCATGGCAACCGATTCATCTCCCAGCGCCACGATGGCTTTGGCGGCGTCTTCCAGTTCGCGAATGTTCCCCGGCCAGGCATAATCCTGGAATAATTGCTGGGTCTGGGCGCTCAGCACCGGTACTGAACGCCGGAAGTCGTGAGCGTACTTCGACAGAAAAAAACTCACCAAAGAGGGGATGTCCTCCCTGCGCTGGCGCAATGGAGGCAGCCTCAAGCAAATCCCACTAATGCGGTAATAAATGTCTTCGCGTAAGCGGCCCGACTTCACCTCCGCCTCCAGATCGCGTGAACTGCCGCAGATCAAGCGCGCTCCTAAAGTTGCTTTGTGGCCGTTCTCCTTGGTGGTTTTGGGTAGCGCTTCCAAAAGCCTGGTCTGGCAGTCGGGGGTCAAATCGCTGATCTCCTCAAGAAAAACCGTCCCTCGGTTGAACAATCCATCAGATGCTGTCTGGAACAGTTCCGCCGTCAACGTCGCGCAATGGGCGGTGCGGAAAACCTCGCCCTCATGGCGGGACATTTGATGGATCCTCTGAGCCATACTCCGCTTGCCTGAGCCCGGTTCACCAAGCAAGAGCACGGGCAGCTCACTGTGGGCCAGCTCCCGGATCATGGCTTCCACAGCGCGCATACATGGGCTTACTGCCTCAACAAACATCTCGATCACCGGTTCAGAATCTGGAGCAATTCGCTTCTCATTCGCTCTTTCAGGGAAATCTTTGCCCATATTTGACCTTTTCCGGAGCGGGGGGACGAGAGCAGTTCCACCGGATGGATTTCCAGAGTGCCTCAAGGAGCACGGCTGATTCCATCTTCCGCTCTTTCTAGGAAGCGGTACACCGTCTACTTTGCTTCTTTGTTTCAATAACTTAGAAAAAACTCAAATGCAGCTCCTTGAGTCACGTATAGCCCCCTTAACCTACACCACTCAGCACAAAAGGGAAAGTTTTTACCTATCTTGTGGTAACTAGTCCGGCATTACTTTTGCCATTATTGGGATGGCAAAACTCTAAGTCGCTGTTGTCCTTTGGTCACGTTAGAGCAATTTTAGGCGGATTGGGGGTGGGAATCTATTGTCGACAAGAGCCTTTTTTCATGCTGCCGGAGGAATCGAGGCAAATTAGGGCGGGTTACCGGCAATGGAACGGGCGTGCTCGATAGTTTGCGCCCGTCGATTAGTTCGAATATTCTCTCAATATCTTTAACCCACGTGAGCCAGATTGCACAAATTGAACCGTTAACCACACGGGTGCGGAACTCCTCTGCCAACCGTAGTCTCTGGTGGCAAGCGGGAATTTTGCTGCT
>QIAR01000225.1 GCA_003225595.1 Acidobacteriota bacterium
ATCTGACTGCGAAAAGCCTGCACTTTATCGTACCCTTTGCCAAATACATGCCAGTCGCGGCTGCCAGACAGCAGAAATCTCGAGTCCTTCCAGCCCACGGAAATCGTGCCTTCCGATCCATAAATGCGCAGATAACTGTCGAGCTCTTTGTTGATGGACCAGGAGAGATCGACTGTTCCAAGTACTCCGCTCGTGCTGCGAACGAATACGTGCACGGTCTCTTCGACGGGCAAATCACGGCCGCGCTTTCCCTCCACTACGTGAATTTCCGCTAGCGGCCCGAGAAAGTAACGAATAAGGTCCACGGAGTGCGTCCCGTTGTCGATGAGAACGCCACCACCGCTGATGCTGGGGTCCGAGTTCCAGCGTTTGGACATATCCACGCGTGAAGTAAAGACATTCTCGATGAGAACGATATCGCCGAGAATTCCCGAGGTCACTAGAGCCTTCGCCAGGACGACGTCCTGCACGAAGCGGAACTTGGACGCCATCGTCATCTTGACGCCCGTATTCCGTGAGGTCTCAATCATTCTTTGGGCGCTGGGCACATCAATGCTGAGTGGCTTTTCGCATAGCACTGCGACGCCGCGCTCCAGAGATTCCACGCAGATTTCCGCATGTGTGTTCGGCGGAGTGCAAATCAGCACGGCATCAAGCTCCGCCTGCCCCGCCATTTCGTAGTAAGCGCTGAAAGGCTTACATTTCAGCCGTTGCGCCAACGCCGCAGCGGCTTGCGGGCGTGCATCGGCTACTGCGACCACTCGGGCAAGCGAGCAAGAATCGAAGGCGAGCGCATAAGATTGGGCTATCGCACCTGCTCCGACAAGTCCGAACCTCACGGGATCGTGGTTCATATTCTCAGTTGCTCCACTGACTCTTGAATAGATTCCGCGATGTACTCCAGGTGTTCCTCGGTGTAGCGCTCGTTCCAAGGCAATACCAAAACATCGTTAAGTGCTTTGAGGGTCAGGGGGAAACGTTGCGGGCTGTAATCCAGAGCCTCGGGTCGCGCCAAGGTGAAGGGGTACTGGCTGGTGCCGAAGGTGCGTCGTTTCTGGAAGATCTCACACATAAACGCGGGCTTCTGAATATATCTTGGGGCAGACATGATGCCCCGATTCTTCAAGAGCTTCGACAATCCGACTGCGCCATCACGAATCGCGCTGCCATCCACATTGAGGCAGTATTTCCAGTAAGTGTGTACTGCCCCTGGCTCAACCTGCGGAGTCTTTAGTCCGGAGATGCCGGCCAGCATGCGCGTGAGCTGGGTGGCGGCGGCAATACGACGCTCTACTACGGATTCAAGCTTTTCTAACTGCGCCAGGGCCACAGCGCTCTGCAGTTCGCTGATGCGATAGTTCAAGGATAGAAAATAGTGATCCGGATTGGGATCTCCATAGCCCCAGGCTTTGTTGATGAACAGGAACATGCGGCGCGCGAGAGATTCATCGCTGGTAACCACCATCCCGCCTTCGCCGGTGGTCATGTGCTTGCCCTGTTGCATGCTGAAACATCCAATGGCGCCAAAAGTTCCAACGTATTTTCCGTCGGAGCGCGCCAGATATGCCTGAGCACAATCCTCAATCACCGGGATATTTCGTGACCGCGCCAAATCCATGATTCCACCCATTTCACAGGCATGGCCGAACAGATGGGTCACAACGATAGCTTTCGTACGCTCGCTCAGGCAACTCTCGAGGGTCTTGCGCGTTACGTTCAGCGTTAGCGGATCCACTTCGGCAAAGACCGGAATGGCACCCTGATACAAGAGTGGCGTCAGAGCGCCCATATCGGTGATCGAAGTCGTAACAATTTCATCGCCAGGATTTGGATCCAAGGCCGCCACAGCCACATGAATGGCAGCGGTTCCCGAAGCGCAGGCGTGAGCCTTACGTACTCCGAGCATGGCCGCAAATCGTTCCTCCAATGACCTGGTGAAGAAGCCCTTGGTGCTGGTCAGCGTGCCGGAATGGATCACCTTTTCGAGAAGCTCCAACTCCTCTGCACCAAGATCTCGTCCAGTGCTGTCCTGATCCGAAGGCAGGATCACAGTCTTTAGTGGTGAGGTACTAGTCATTGGATTTCCCTTGAGTTAATTTGCTGCCAACGGTTGTTCGTTGGTCATCTATCGGCGGGGTAGGATCGTTTGATTGAAGTACCAACCGGCTGTTGCGGTCAATCAGCCTGCGCATGCGCCGCATCGTCAAAAGGTTGTGCAGATGACCCACGATGGTCTTGACGACCTTCATCTTGGAGCGGCCAAGAATCCTGACCTGCAACGTGGTGGGAAACTCGACGAGTCGAGCGCCCTGCAAGTCCAATAAGCATAGCGTCTCGGTGACCCCCAGGTACCCCAGTTCGCTTAATTGGAGATCGACCACCTTGCTTCTGCGGTATATGCGGAAACAACTGGTATAAGTGGCAAGCTTGTGGCGGAGAACCTTGCCATAGAGCCAGGAGGCTCCCTTCGAGAGACTTAGCCTCCAGGCAGGTACATTCATCACTCTACCCTTGGGATGATACGGTGACGCAGTTACCAAGTCCACATCCCCGGTCAACAGAGGAATCATCTGCATCAACTCATGGGGGTCATAGCTGCAATCACAGTCAATAGAACAGACAATCTCGGTGTTGGCATGACGGATTCCAGTCAAAATTGCGGCCGCTACTCCCAAGTTCCGCGGGTGTTGCACAAGACGGCAGTTCTCTCGATTGCCAAACAGGCGATTGAGCACCTCCCAAGTGCCGTCGTCGCTGCCGTCGTCCACGAAGATTAGTGATAAAACATAGTCACGCCCAAGAAGCTTGCCAACGCTGTCAAGGGTGTTGGCCAGATACGGAAGTGCGGGGCGTTCATTGAAGCAGGGCACCACAATCGTAACTGGGGTTCTAGGCGCGCGGCCCCCGGCGGATGCATTGGAGGTGTGCACCACAATGCCGGAATCTTCTCGTAGCGGACGCGCTGGCAATGCAGTGGCGCGGAGATCGCAACCCAAATAGTCAGCGATGGTGCCGAACTTATACTTCTTCAAGTACTCCCCCAGCACCCAGTGCATCTTGTTAAGCTTCCGGTATTGCCGAGTTCGCGCCATGAGCGAGGCGGCACTGATCCTGGGCTGGTCAGGATCAAGCTCCCACACGTGGAAATACATCATGAAGGGAGCGTCGAAAGATCGCTTCCAATGCGCCACCGCGTGTTTCAAAAGAGTATGAGGAATCTGCCGGAAGTAATTGCCGCCAGAGATGGGTACCAGGTACCCCAGGCAACTCCAAGTGGCGTGCGGGAATTCCCATAGTTCGCGCCCATTTCTTTCATGCTGGTAAGCAAAGCGGAACCGCGCATCTGCCGCACTGGACCGAAAACCGGGCACGATGCTTGAGTCATAAACGTATCCTTCCTCCGCCAGCACATCGAGCATCCACAGGTCGGAAGAAGAGCGCAAGCCTTGCGGGATGCGATATCCGATAACTCGTTTGCTGCACGCTATCTCCAGCGTATCTCGTGAACGCCGCGCATCGTCGCGAAATTCTTCGCGGGTCATCTGCCGCACATTGCGATGATAGAAACCGTAATTCGCGATCTCGTGTCCACGGTTCGCAACCTCGGCAATCAACTCTGGACAACGTTCAGCGATCCAGCCCAAAACGAAAAAGGTTGCTTTGACGTCAAATCGCTTCAGCAGTTCAAGCGCCTTGAGGGTGTTCCTCTCAAACCGGGTCTCAAACCGGCCCCATTGGTGCGGACTGATCAAACCATTCAGGGCGCCGACGTGGAAGTAGTCCTCGAGGACTACTGTGAGCAAGTCGTGCTTCTTGTCGCGCTCGACCTGCGTCATGTGGTGATCCTGTCGGCAGTATGACAAATCTTGTGATGAATAATTTCTGCGATACGGGACGCGGTCTTGCCGTCACCGAAGGGGTTCGGAATCCGTTTTACTTTTTCCAGCCAGCCTGGCTGGTTGTAAGCGCGATTGAGCATGGCCAGTAGATGGCCTGGCGCATTTCCCACCAGGAACGCAACGCCCGCGTCGATAGCCTCCGGTCTTTCCGTATTGGTTCGCAGTACAAAGACTGGCTTGCCCAGTGAGGGCGCCTCCTCCTGAATCCCGCCTGAGTCAGATAACACGAGCCACGCCTGTGTGAGCAGTTGTATGAAGTCGCAATACCCGAGGGGCTCGATCAGCAGTATCCGATTGTTCCCGTTCAATTCCGTTCTGGCTGCCTCGACCACGTTGGGGTTGGGGTGAACTGCGAATATGAGCGCAACATCTTCGTAGGATTCCACGAATTTGCGGATCTCCCGCAGATTCTGACGCATTGCCTGACCGAAGCTCTCACGACGGTGCGTGGTCAGGACCAGCAGTTTCCGGCCGGCGGTCTGCTCCAGCAAATCTCGTACCCGGGATGAAGCCTCAGTATTGCGCAGAATGTAATGCAGCGAATCCACCACCGGATTTCCGGTTACAAAAATTTCATCGGTCGGCACGCCTTCACGCAACAGCAATTCCCGGTTTCCAGAGGTGGCTGCGAAGTGATATGTCGTGAGGCGACTAATAAGCCTGCGGTTCATTTCCTCGGGGAAGGGATTGCCGGGATCACCCGAACGAAGCCCGGCTTCCACGTGGGCCACGGCGGTCTTATGGTGAAAGCCGGTAAGTGCCCCGGCCAAAGCTGTGGTTGTATCTCCTTGGATGACGACCATAGCGGGCGCTTCCTTGCGCACGATTGGCCCAAGACCTGTCAGCACACGAGCGCAGACTTCATTCGGTGTCTGTTGACGCTCCATAACCTGTAGGTCGAAATCCGGTCGAACTTGAAATAATTCTAAGAACGGCTCAAGCAGATCCGTATGTTGACCAGACATCACTGTCAGCGTCTGAATGTCGCCTAGCTGTCGTTTGAGTTCGCGAATGATCGGAGCCAGCTTGATGATTTCCGGCCGCGTCCCAAAAACGCACAGAACTTTTGGTTTGCTCGAGCGAGAGTCTCTGAGCGATGGCAGCGGCGCATCCGTGTGGAGCTGCGGCACCTGGTCGTCCGATACTGAAATTGGCGCCGTAGATCTATTCGACATCGGGGTCCTGGCCTAGTACTGCTCTGGGGGAGGTAAAAGGGAGTGCACTTAGCTCGCCAGCCGGACGACTTCCAACTTACTGAAAAACGACTCTATCACAACTCAAATCCCCCACATTATGCAAAATATTGCAATTCCCGACTTCTAGATTCCAGCGTTCCGGACCCACAACTTGGATAGGAGAACGTTTGCAACGGTTGCATGATCGTAAGTCCCTGATACACGAGTCGTTAACATTAGTGTCGTAACGCCAGCGACGATTCCACGTTCAATGCTGTGCAACTTTACGCATTACCAACGTAACTTCCAATTTCCTCAGAAGAAGAAGGTTATCGCTGGATCACGCCTCGCCCAGAAGGAAGAACACACAAAATTGAGGGGAAGATCCCTCCATCCATATCCGCGGAGTGGGGTTAGGACTGGTTAGCGAGCAGCAAACTTGGTGTGACGCTCGGCTTGGATGGTAGGCTTGCGATCGAATTGACTTAGACGAACGATTGAGGAGGCGGCCATGAAGCGGACTACTTCCTTGTCGTCGTCCAGCAGGGGTGCAAGTTCTTCAATCTGACCATCTCGTGGCAGTTTCCCCAGAGCCTCGGCGGCAGCAGCCCTCACAATCCAGTTTTTATCCTGCAGGGCATCATCCAATCCGTGGGCCGCGTCGTCGCTCGGGTCCCAGGCGAGAAGGGATGCGGAGAGGGCCCGCGCAGGGGCGGATTTATCCTTGGCCAGTTCCTGTGCCGCCGTAATTCCTAAGGACAAAGGACCAAATAGCATACCGGCAGCTTGTTTGGCTCCGATCAGCGCCAATGCCCTCCGGCTATGATATTTTTTGTAGGTATCCCGCAGATTGCTTTTTACAGATCCTTCCGAAGTCTTCCGTTCTCGATCGAGCACCTCAACAAGAATGTCCCTGCCGCTACGGTCTCCCATTTGCCAGAGGGACCGCGCCGCTGCGAAGCTGACTTCTGGCGCCTTGTCGTTGAGGGCTCCCCTCAACTTGGGAATCGATTCTCGTGCCTTCATCTCTCCTAGGCCAATAGCGGCAGCCTGTCGCACCGAGAAGTCCTTATCATCTAAAGCCTCTTCGATTAATCGGACTGCTCTCGGCTGCGGTCCAAGAGCACCGAGAGCAGCAATCGCTGCTGTTCGTTTCGAAGCCTTCCCGTCCCTGATCCCGGCTACAAGCATCTCCCACCCTCTCGTCTGTGCAGGCTGGCTGGGTTTGGAAGGTTGAGTCTTGGAAGCTTCAGTATTCTCCGGTTTGTTAGCGGGGGTTTTCGAATCTTGGGGATTGTCCTGTGACGCCGGCGAACTTGACAGCGCCTCGGCCTGGCACGGGTTTGCGGGCGCCCTGAGGACCGGGGCAGTCACCAACGCCAAGAAAAAAAACAATTTGGTTATCTTGGCTACCCCGAAAAAATTATCTTCACGCATCAGATGCCCTTCTGCCCGCGCCAGAGCCCAGACTCATCACGCTACATCGCGCTTGCGCCGAGTCCTGGCAGCCCGGGAATCACGTTCTTCGGACTGTTTGCTTGCCTTCTTCCCCGCGTCTTTTATTTTGCCCCAGGCATTCTGTACTTTTCCGCGAACCTGTTTTTTCGTTCCCTCGATTTGTTTCTCCTCATCGCCGGTCCATTCCCCAACCTGACGTTCAGCTCGACCAGCAATATCCTTAGCCTTCCCTTTAACGCGATCCTTATCCATTGTTTCCCTCCAGGGTTAATCAACCCTAGGCGTAGTAATCTGCTCAATTTGTGATCTGCTCATTTCAGCTTTTTCGTCGCACGCCGTCCGTGCTAATTCTCAGTTATCCAATGTGCTTGTGGGCTACATTGGGTGATCGCTCTGGACAACGCCTCCCCTTTGGGTGTTGCTCGGACCCGCGAATTCGGCCTAAAAAGTAATCCGAAACTGCAAGCGCACTTCAAATTGCACTCTAGCTGGGCTGAACCTGCTCAGCTATCAGGTAGAGCCCGTAGTTTCCTGGGAAACTTGCTTTACAACTTGGGATTTGGGGCTGCGTCGCCGCGTCTATTCGCAGGGTTGCTAGTGCCCAAGGTTCTACTGCCAAATTGACTACGTTTCGGGAGGCGATAACGAGCTTGCAGTTCCTTTTCGGAGATTCTTTCCCGCTTGGTTTATCCTTACCTGCTTTCAGGAGGCGGAATGTGGCTTGTATTCGACGCTTAAGCTGGCCTTTATGCAGTCTCGTATTGCTCAAAGTCTTGGTGACAATCGCGATGGGGCAGCAGTTCAGTCCGACATTGTACGAAGGCATGCGCTGGCGGATGATCGGACCTTTCCGCGGCGGTCGCACCGTGGCTGCGACCGGTATTCCCGGCAAGTCCAGTGTCTTCTATATGGCGCCCAACAATGGCGGCGTCTGGAAGACCACGGATTTCGGGCGGACTTGGATACCGATTTTTGATGATCAGCCTACGGGATCAATCGGTGCACTTGCGGTTGCGCCTTCCAATCCTGACATCATTTATGTGGGCAGTGGAGAGGGACTGCGGCGTCCGGACCTCTCGACGGGAGACGGAATCTACAAGTCGACGGATGGCGGCCAAACCTGGAAGCACTTGGGCTTGCGAGACGGACTGCAGATTGGCGCTATTCTCGTTGATCCGCACGAGCCGAATCGTGTCTTCGTAGGAGTGCTCGGGCATCCCTACGGTCCGAATGCCGAGCGTGGAGTATTTCGCTCCCTTGACGGCGGTTTGAATTGGCAGAAGGTCCTTTACAAGGACGATAACACTGGCGCGATCGATCTCGCCTTCGATCCTGGCAACCCGCAGACGATTTATGCGCATATGTGGGCTTCGCGACGGC
>QIAR01000226.1 GCA_003225595.1 Acidobacteriota bacterium
AGTCTTTCGATTCGTGGGTACGCAAGACCGACATACTTGCGCGGTAGAGATCATGATCGCGTTCAGGCTCGTCCAGGTTGATCAGGCGCTTATGCCACTCCCGCCAATGCATCACGTAATGCTCTCGAATCGCCTCGTAATTCTCCAGGAGTGTCGACAGCGCTTGTTGTCCTGCCTCCGACCAGATTGAGCCGAATCCCAGCGCCAGCACAAATTCCCCATTGCGGGCAGTGAGGTCAATTTCGCTGGTAAGGGCAATGTTGCCGTTTTCCGCCCGCGTGTACTCCCATGTCATTTGGTAGTGCTGGGAGAGATCTTGCCAGCCATCGGATGAACCCGCAAACCCGGCGGACAGCTTTCGCCAAGGCACGGAGCAAGCAAAAGCCAGCGCGCACCCATCACGCTGGGCGAATAGCATGGGCACGCCTTTGTAATCTCCTACCCAGCCAGTATTGCCGTAGCCGAAGTTGGCCAGGTGAGGAGCGAGCAGGCCATGAACGTGATAATCCGCCAGTGTCCCCTGCAGCGGCTGGAATCGAACCTTCTGCAAGACCACGTTTCGGTAAGGATCGGTTAGGATCTCCTTCTTGATTCGATAACGGCCCTGGTTGCAGGTATTGATCAACTCGTATACGGGAATTCCCGGCTCGCAGGGACGGTTTTCAAATTTGCAGTGCCGCTTTTCTTCGGAGAAAAAGCCGCTGCCATCGGTAACGATCAGGCCCTGGTCGCGCGTACAGGCCTGGTCTACTCGCGGGAAATAAATTTCATTCAGGATCCCGTGGCTCAGGGTGAACCACACGCGACTGTGCCGGCTAAGAGCAGTACCGACACCCGATTTGGCACTAGAAGTCCATCGTGGCTCAATTCCGGGCCACCCCGGAGCATAGCGGATTGCTGGATCGTTCACTCGGTCTTGTCCTCAGAGTTCCCTAGTTTGCCAGAAAATGACAAATCCTTTACCAGCTCTACAAATTTCCTACGATAGACTATTCACAGCGAGATTGTTCTGCATCCAAGCAAACAGATTAAGAGTATTGGCAGTCGGGTCTGGTTTCAGAGATTTGCGAGTTCTCAGAAAAGACAAAGAAATGCTTGAACCCGGAATCCTGGCTCACGGCGGAAAATGCCGCAAGATGACGAGGCCAGCTACAGCGCTGGTGCTCACGCTCCTTCTCTTGTGCCTGCCCGCGTCGGCTACAACTCAAAAGGATCAATCTCTAGATCGCGGGTTCCGCTTCCTCTACAACCTCGATTTTCCGCGGGCTCAACAAGAGTTCGCATCATGGGAACAGGGGCATTCGGACAATCCTGTTGGCCCGGTGAGCGAGGCTGCCGGGTTGTTGTTTTCCGAGTTCCACCGCCTTGGAATTCTGGAGGCTCAGTTCTACGAAAACGATGCCGCTTTCAAATCCAGAAAGAAGATGGCGCCAGATGCGACGACCCGGGAACGGTTCAACGCCGCCCTCCAGCGAGCTGAGACTCTCGCCCGCGCGCGGCTAGCCAGAGATCCCAAGGATCGCGATGGGCTATTCGCCATGACGCTTTCCGCCGGCTTGAAAGCCGATTACGCAGCGATGATCGAGAAACGTAATCTGGCCTCCTTGCGATTCACCAAGGAAGCGACTGGTTGGGCCCAACAACTGCTCGCGGTTGATCCCAATTGTTACGATGCCCACGTTGCTACTGGCATCAGCCAGTATGTGATTGGCACCATGTCGGCTCCGGTCCGCTGGATCCTGCGTGTGGGCGGGATCTCTGGGGGCAAGCAGCGTGGTATAGCTGAACTGCAACTCACTGCGCAGCGCGGCCACTACCTCGCTCCGTTTGCGCGCATCCTGCTGGCCATCGCCTACGTGCGTGAAAAAGATAAGCCGCACGCGCGCGAGTTACTGTCATCACTTCGCGACGAGTTTCCCAATAACCCCCTCTTTGCTCGCGAGATCGCCCGGCTCGACTACGGTCACTAGCTTCTCGCGCTCACCATCCAGGAAATGAACAGGTTTGTCCCGAGTTCGAATTTTTGCCTTCGATGTCTATGATGCCAGCATGATCAATCTACTCTACTTGGCTCTGGGCTGCGCCGCAGGAGTACTTTCAGGACTGATTGGTATTGGTGGCGGTGTTCTCATTGTGCCAGCTCTCGTCTACTTGTTCGGCATGAATCAACACAAGGCGCAGGGTACGTCCCTAGGGGCGTTGCTTCTGCCCGTGGGTGCTCTGGCCTTTTGGGAATACTACAAAGCTGGGAGCGTAGAGATAAAGGCTTCTATTCTTGTTGCTTTCGGATTTGCCATCGGCGGCTATTTCGGAGCGGAATGGGCACAGCATCTACCAGGTCCTCTCCTCAGGAAGGGATTTGCAATCCTGCTGATTGTTATTGCCATAAGGATGTTTACCGAACGAGTCTAGGCGCCGCGGAGAAACTTCCGACGAAATCAATTCAGCACCCTACTTCTGTCGTAACTTTTCGTTTGCTCGGTGTTCATCAGAAATTCACCAGTTTGTCATCGTCCTGTAACACTCCTCAGATAAAAAGAGTTAGAGACTGTATAAGGAGGAATCATCGAGTGATACGACGCATCGCGCTGCTAGTGTGTCTCGCTCTGACCATCCCAACTCTGGCGCAGACCACCTTAAACGGAGCGGGGGCTACTTTCCCCTACCCCATGTACTCCAAGTGGTTCAGCGAGTACAACAAGCTCCACCCAGAGATCCAATTCAATTATCAATCCATCGGGAGTGGGGGAGGCATCCGACAGGTGCTTGCAAGCACAGTTGATTTCGGAGCCAGCGACGGTCCAATGAGCGACGAGCAACTTGCTCAGGCCAAGACCAAGATCCTGCACATTCCGACTGTGCTGGGCGCTGTCGTGCCTGCCTACAACATTCCCGGTGTCAGTGGCGAGGTGAAGTTCACGCCGCAGGCGTTAGCCGGAATTTTTCTGGGGAAGATTACCTCTTGGAACGATGCTGCCCTCACTAGTGCTAATCCTGGCGTGAACCTTCCCAACCAGACCATCATCGTGGTGCATCGATCCGATGGCAGCGGCACCACTTACATCTTCACTGACTATCTTTCGAAGGTAAGCAGCGAGTGGCAAAACCAGGTAGGCAAGGGGACCTCGGTGAAATGGCCCGTCGGTCTCGGGGGAAAAGGGAACGAAGGTGTGGCCGGAATGATCCGCCAGATGCAGGGCGCGATCGGCTATGTTGAACTGATCTACGCCGTGCAGAACAAAATCACATATGGTTCCGTAAAAAATGCCTCCGGAAATTTCGTCAAGGCTTCCTTGGATAGTGTCACGGCCGCTGCAGCTTCTGCTAAGAGCATGCCCCCAGATTTTCGCGTTTCCATCACCAATGCCCCGGGGAAGGATGCTTACCCTATCTCCAGCTTCACCTGGCTTCTGATTCCGGAGCAGTCGAAAGACAAGACCAAAGGGAAAATTCTGGCCGACTTTCTCAATTGGATGGTGGATGACGGTCAGAAAATGACCGCACAGTTGACCTACGCGCCATTGCCTGAATCCGTAGCGCAGAAGGTCAAGAATGCCATCAAGCAAGTCCGCTAAAATACTCAGCCTGCCTCTTCGTCGGTTGTGAGGCAAAAGGAGAAAAGATGAAGTCTGTTCTCAGATGGTGCGTAGTTCCGCTGTTGGCGACAACGCTGGTGGCGCAGACTGCCCCGAGTCAAACGACGACGAAACCGAAGACCAGGAAAACCGCTAAGTCCAGCCCAGCGGTCACGGCGGCTGACGTGCAGGTTCTGCGCCAGGCCCTGACCGCGCAGCAGCAGCAGATCGAGGAACTCCGACAACAGTTGCAGCAGACCAATCAAGCCTTGCAGCAGTCTCAGCAGCAGGCCCAGCAGCAGCTTCAACAGGCTCAAGCTGCCGCTACGGAAGCCCAGCAAAAGGCGTCCTCCGTCGAAACTGTCGCCACTGAACAGAAAGACACCGTCGCCAAGCTGAACAATGATTTGGCGGATGTGAAGACGACACTCACCAATACTGCCGTGAACACACAAGATGAGCAGAAGCGAATGTCCGCCCTTGAGGGTCTAGTCGGACGATTCCGGCTGGGCGGCGATGTCCGGATCCGCGGCGAGAGCCAGTTCCAGGACCAACCCGGATTTTTTGATCGCAATCGCGGCCGTGTCCGGGTGCGCTTCGGATTCGATGGGAAACTGAATGAGGACTTTACGGGTGGCGTTTATCTCGCCACCGGTTCGCTGGGTGACCCCACCACAACCAATGAGACTTTCACAAACTTCTTCGACCGCAAGACCATCGGCCTCGACAAAGGTTGGATCACTTACAACCCGCTCGCCCACAAATGGCTCTCGCTGACCGGCGGCAAGTTCGCGTATCAATGGCAGCGCACCCAAGTGACCGGTGATCCTGACATTAACCCGGAAGGTTTCAACCAGAAATTATCATTCGACACGCATGTGCCGTTCGTGAAGAACGTCACGTTCCAGGGTATGGAATTGCTGTTTAACGAAGTTACCAACGGTCCTGACTCGTACGCAGTCGGTGGGCAGGTATCGAGCAAGTTGGAACTCGGCCGTTGGACGGCAACTCCGTCGTTCATGGTCTTGAATTGGCATTTACCCGATGCCCTCCTGCAGGCCTCGGCCTTTGCCGTGCAGGCTACAACCACCGGTAGCACCAGCCTCACCACCCCAGTACCAGCGATACCCGTTCCCGGGGAAGGTCCGGGCTGTGCGGCCGGTAGGAACGGTGGCAAGCTGCCGAGCTTCCCGCCGTGCGCCTTCGCTGCGAACGGCATGACCAACAGCACATTTCTCGATGCGAGCGGCAAGCCACACTTCGGGTCACCCTTCCTTTATGCCGATTTCATCCTGAACAATCAGATCAAGACCGGTGTGAGCCGTCTGCCCTTGAACCTGTTACTTGAGTATGAAGACAACCTGGCTGCCAAGGAGCATCCGGTTGATTTCACCGGAGCCTTGGCTACCAACTTGGGCAAGCAATCTCATGTCTATCTCGCAGACATCAGTTTGGGGCAGGTGAAAAACAAAGGCGACCTGCAGTTCGGGTATGCCTGGCTCAGGCAGGAGCAGGATTCCGTGATCGCTTCTTTCGCGGAAAGCGATCAGCGCGCACCGACCAACATCTTGCAGCACCGCTTGTACGCGCTGTGGAAGGCGCGTGCGAACACGGTGGCCAGCTTCACCTGGTGGCACGGGCGCACCCTGAACACCAATCTTGAAAATGCTGTCCTTGGTCCAGGCCTCAAGCCAGGCCAGATCGAACCGTGGCTCAACCGGCTGCAGTTTGATCTGATTTATTCGTTCTAGTTGCGCCTCGACGGGCGTCGGCCTTACCCCGACGCCTGTTCTTATTTTTGAGCGGCATTGTTCTTGCAGAGGGGATTGGCGCGCAGTGGCTAACCGATACCTCGCAATGGAGTGGTTCTGAGCACCCCGCCTCAGAGCAGCACGAGTTGTTCTATACTGAGGTTTCTTCTTATGGTCCGCAGGTGCCACATTGCATTTCTGCTGGCGGTTGTGGTGGTGCTGCTTCTTCGATGTCTCTACGCTGTTGAGAGGAGCTATCAAACCGCCACGTTGGTCGGTGTGCAGCAGAAGCACGGCAGCCGGGTTCTTTATTACATCGTGAACACTCCGGTTACGCAGGAAGATCCCTTTTATCAAGTCTCGGTGCAATTGAAAAACACGATTTACGAGGGAGAATATACTCCGCGTCATGCGGCAGAGTCCTTGCCTGGCAATTGGAAGCCTGGCGAAAGCATACAGGCGAGAATTGAAAAGCATTTCATGTTCCTGAAACGCCCCGATGGCAGTGAACTTCAATTTGTGATCGTGAAGCGTATTTCCCCTGCAGACAATCATTGAACCATGGCCCGAATTTCTCCCGACAACCCCGAGTATTACCTCAACCGCGAGTCTTCTTGGCTGGCATTCAATTGGCGCGTTCTCGAGGAAGCCGAAGACGATAAGAACCCGCTATTGGAACGCCTAAAATTCCTTTCGATTACTGCCAGCAATCTGGACGAGTTTTTCGAAGTCCGTGTTGCCGGCCTGATGCAACAATTGGAAGACGGGTATACCGAAGCTGGAGCTGACGGTCTGACCCTGATAGAAGAACGCGAACTGGTCAACCGCGAAACCCATGAGTTTGTGGAAGAGCAGTACCTCTGTTGGAATGAAAAGCTCCGTCCCGCCCTGGCTGAAAATGGAATTCGCGTCCTCGGTCTGCACGAACTCGATACTAAAGCCAAGGAATTTGTTGCGGATTATTGTGAAAAGGAACTGGATCCTCTGTTAACCCCGGTCACGGTCGATCCGGCTCACCCTTTTCCGCGGGTCATTAATAAAGCGCTCTGCGTAGCATTTCTGCTGCGCCGCCGCCGCCGCTCGTCGGTCACGTACACGGGCGTTGTTACCGTCCCCCGCGCCCTGCCGCGTCTTGTGCGGCTGCCCTCGGAGGGTACAGACGATTTCATTTTTCTCGCCGACCTGGTGGCTTTCCACGCGTCGCGCATGTATCACGGGTACGACATAGTCTCGTCAGCCGCGTTTCGGGTCACGCGCAACAGCAATCTCTACCTGCAAGAAGAGGAATCGCGCAGCCTGCTCGAGTCGGTGCGTTCCGAACTGCATAACCGGCGCAAGGGCGACGCGGTGCGGCTTGAGATCGAAGCGGATGCCGATCCAGAAATTATCGAGCGCCTGCGCACCGTATTCGAACTCGAACCCTGGCAGGTATTCTCAGTCAACGGGCCAGTCAACCTCTCCCGCCTCTTCAACATTTACGAGCAGACCACGCACCCGGAGCTGAAGTTCAAACCCTTTGTGCCGCGCGAACTGCGTCTCACCTCCAAGTCAAAAGACTTGTTCGAAGAACTGCGGCGCCATGATGTCCTGCTGCATCACCCGTTCGACTCCTACGACGCCGTTGTCTCCTTTATTGAATCGGCGGCCGAAGACGATCGTGTCCTCTCCATCAAGCAGACCTTGTACCGCACTAGCGAGCACTCGCTCATCGTTCCAGCTTTGATCAGTGCTGCGGAGAAAAAAGAAGTCACAGCCGTTGTCGAGTTGAAGGCCCGTTTCGACGAAGCCTCAAACATCCGCTGGTCACGCGATTTGGAAGACGCGGGCGTCCAAGTATTTCACGGGCTCGTCGGCCTGAAGACCCATTGCAAGCTCTCACTGTTGGTGCGGCGCGATGCGGATGGCGTCACCCGCCGGTATGCTCACCTCGGCACCGGCAATTACAACACCACCACCGCACGCATTTATACCGACCTCAGCCTGTTGACGGCAGACCCGGAAATCACCGGCGCGGTACATGATGTCTTCAGCTTCCTCACTGCTTATGCCGAGCACCCCAGTTACGAACCACTTCTCGTGGCGCCGCTCGATCTCGCAGAAAAATGCCTGGCGCTGATTGATCGTGAAGCCGAACACGCCCGGAATAACCGCCCGGCTCGCATCATTGCCAAGATGAATGCCCTGCTCGATAAGGACATCATCATGACCCTTTACCGCGCGTCGCAGGCCGGTGTCGAAATTGATCTCATCGTGCGCGGGATTTGCGCCCTCCGACCGGGTGTCCGCGGCATCAGCGACCACATTCGCGTGCGCAGCGTTGTGGGCCGTTTTCTAGAGCACAGCCGCATCTTCTACTTCGCCAATGGCGGCGAGGAAGAGGTCTACTTGGGCAGCGCGGATTGGATGCCGCGCAACCTCTACGAACGGGTCGAAGTTATTTTTCCCCTCAAAGAT
>QIAR01000227.1 GCA_003225595.1 Acidobacteriota bacterium
AGAGCGATGGCGTTGGCCTCGTAAATCCCGACCCAAATCGGTAGAACCGTGTCGCTGCCCGCGTCTTTGAGGATCACGATCGGCATATTGGTAACCGGGTCCATCATGAGCCCGCGAATTTTCATTTCCACTTCCATCGTGACCCCCAAGGAAATTCTCAGGTCTAGATTATTGATTGAAACTCAATCAGATGCCAAGCGTCTTTCGGGTCATGGTTTTCAATCAACAATCCCAAAATCAAATTCCTGCGCTTCTTATACCACCATTTCGCCCAGAAGGCTGTTAGGAAAACTAGTCGTCGTCCGAACCCGCGCGTAACCGCCAATAGCCGGATATGGGCCGCCGGGCTGGACCGTGAAGTTGAGAACTTTGTTCTGAGAGCTCCTGCCCACCCATTGGCCGCGGAGTTCGTTCTTCCCTTCAACCATCACTTCAACTGTCTGCCCCACATGTCTTTGGTTTCGATGCATCTGAATCTGCTTTTGTTTGTCCTGAAGCACTGCCAAGCGGCGCGATTTCTCCTGGTCGGAAATGGGATCCGCGAGATGCAGTGCGGGCGTATTCGGCCGGGGCGAGTACTTGAAGGCGAAAATGCCGTCGTATCCGACTTCATCCAAAAGCGACAACGTCTCCTCGAAATCAGCTTCAGTCTCCCCCGGAAAACCTACGATGACGTCGGTGGTGATGCTGATCTCCCGTTTAGCCGACTTCATCCAGGCTATGCGTTCCAAATACTGTTCGCGATTATAGAGGCGCTGCATGGCATGTAACACGCGCGTGGAACCGCTCTGCACCGGCAGATGCACGTGGTCGCAGAGCGTGGGCACGGATTCAATGGCTTCCACGATGTCCCGGCCAAAGTCCCGCGGATGGGAAGTGGTGAAGCGCACACGTTTAATACCAGGAGTCTCGGCGACCGCCGCCAGCAATTCAGCGAATGACTTCTTCCCTGCTGGATCCTTGTAAGAATTTACATTTTGGCCTAGAAGCTGGACTTCCGTGTAGCCCAAATCAGCCATCTGGCGCGCTTCAGCCAGCACCGAATCCGACGTGCGACTGCGCTCTTTGCCACGTGTAAACGGAACCACGCAGTAAGCGCAGAATTTGTCGCAGCCTTCGATGATCGTGATGTATCCGCGGTGTGGGTTGGTGCGAGCGGTGAATTCCGTCTCGAAGCACTCGTCGGTTTTACGGTCGTCGAGCCCGGTAACACGCTGCTTCCCTGCCTCGATCTGCACCAGCATCTTCGGCAAATTGCGGTATGATGCCGAGCCGCACACCATCGACACATGCGGCGCGCGCTCAAAAATCTTTTCGCCTTCCTGCTGCGCCACACAGCCCAGCACGCCAAATTTTTTCCCTTGTGCCTGGAGCTTCTTGTAGTCGGCGAGACGATGAAAGACCTTCTGTTCCGCCTTATCACGGATGGAGCAGGTGTTGTAGAGAATGAGGTCGGCATCCTCGACCGTCGACACCTGGCGATATCCCTGCGACATGAGCGTGCCAATCACTTTCTCCGAATCGTGCACGTTCATCTGGCAGCCAAAAGTTTCGAGGTAGAACGTCCTCTGGGGCTCACCCGGCATATGAAGCCAGTATAACGCCGCACACCCAAGCCTAGCTAAAGCGGGTTGGTCCAGCGGAGGCCGGGAAAGCGGGCAAAGTCGCGATCCGTGGTGTGCAGCACGCCGCCATATTCAATGGTCAACGCGGCCAGGTGTGCGTCGGTGATAAGAGGACCCGAAGCTTGTCCCTCGACAATCATCTGTCGAAAGAGCGGCCAGTGATCATCGCCCGGCGCTAACAGCCGGACGTTCGGCTGCTCCAACCAGCGGTCCACAACCTGCACGGCTTCCTGGGTGCTGAATCGCTCACCAGGCAGTCTGGGATTGGTCATGATGCGCAGAAATGCGGTGACCGTTTGCCACGGCAATCCTATGGGGGCGGCCGCGGAAAAAACACGCTCGACCCAAGCGCGGGCCTTGGAGTGATGAGAGGATGCGCTGTCGTAGGCATAGAGAAGTATGTTGGCGTCGAGAACGATCACCGATGCGCTGGACCTTCCAGGGCGTCTAACAACTGCTCAACGTTGTCGTAAGTGAGTCCGGGAGGCAAACCCAATTTTCGGGGAGCGACAACAAATGGCCTTCGAGGCGGCCGCTGCGCAGCCATCAATCCGAGACGAAGAAAGCGGTTGACGACCTCTTTGAAAGAATCGCCCGAGCGACGGCTCTCTTTGTTTAAGAGACGGGCAACATCGTCGTCGAGGGAAAGAGTGGTTCGCACATCATGATGATATTATGATAGGCATCACGATGTCAAGACTCCCGCACGAGGAAACCGCCGCCGAATATGTAGACGCGAGCGTCCCGCTCGTGCGAGGTTTGACGACACCGTTACGGACCCAGCCTCAATAGGGAGATATACAGACATTCATCAAGTAACCATGTCAGTCGCAACGCAATAAATCCAGCCGCGACTGGAGATTCAAGGGATTTCAAAGACGCGAATGCACCCTGCACGATCTGGCTTTTACAAAGCGATGTAACGGAATAGACTATCGGCGAAATTTGTTAGGATTCTCCGACGCAATCAGGAAACTAGTATCGTTTTAGAGGAAGATGAGGAGGCCCAAGTATGTGCACTCGATGGCTCGCACTTCTCGTATTCTCGTTGGGCATCAGCGCACTTTTAGCGCAGCCCACCCCGCCGCCGCCAAACCAGGAACAGACGATGCAAATCCTACTCGACCGTATCCAACAACTGGAGAAGCGAGTGAGCGAGCTTGAGGACCATAAGCGCAAACAGTCCGCCGCCCAGACCGGCACCTCGGATTCGCAGACCGTAGCTGAGTCCACACCGGTGCAGGCAAATGCCGCCCCTGCACATGCGCTGCACTCTGAACATCCGGCCAACACAACGGAAATTCGAGAGATGCAAGTGCATTACCCTTCGCTTCAAATCAGGGGTTTTGGAGATATAGACTTCTCGGCAACTGATCAGAAAGGATCGGTGAGCGGCTTCGATCTCGGGCAGTTCGTGCTCCACTTGGCTTCGCCCCTTTCAGAAAAGGTCAGCTACTTCGGTGAAGTTAGCTTCACGGCCCAGCCGTCAGGCTACGATCTGCAAGTAGAACGCACTATTATTCGCTACGATTATAATGACTACTTCAAGATGTCGTTCGGTAAGTATCACACGCCGATCGGTTATTGGAATACTGCTTTCCACCATGGGGCTTGGCTGCAGACGACGATCAGCCGACCGGAAATGGTCAAGATTGGCGGAACCTTTACTCCTATCCATTTCGTTGGTTTATTGGCGGAAGGTAACCTTCCCTCGGGTGGCCTAGGCCTGGGCTACAGCGTGGGACTGGGCAATGGCCGGTCCTCGATCCTCAGTAAAGCCGGAGACAGTGGTGATTCCAATGACAACCGGGCCTGGGTGGCCAGCGTTTTTGCCAGACCGGCTCGATTCTATGGTCTGCAGTTTGGCGGCTCCGTTTATCACGACAAACTCTCTCCGCTGCAAGGACCAGAGCTTCGTGAGTGGATAACATCCGCCCATCTGGTCTGGACCAAGGAACACCCTGAATTTCTCGCGGAATTCGCCAATGTTCACCATCGCGACATTCAAACTTCTCAGACCTTTAACAACCAGGCATTCTATATTCAAGTGGCATACCGGCTTCCATGGCTGGAAAACAAATGGAAGCCTTATTATCGCTTCGAGTATATTCATAAGCCGGAAAGCGAGCCCGTTTTGTCGGATGTCTCAGACCTGGTGGGTTCCACGTTTGGTGTCAGATACGACATCACAAACTACGCCGCGTTTAAGGGGGAGTACCGAAACACTCGTCACGGAATCAACGAACCACGCGTCAACGGCGTCTTCCTCCAGACCGCGTTCACTTTCTAATACAACGCTATGACGGCTGATCGGAAAATCGCGTCTAGAGCGGCTTGGCTTCTATGGTGTTTGTGTCTATTTTCATTGCAACCTCTCGCATTTGACAGCGCCCGGGTTGTCGACGTCGCTGTCGTGGTCCATCCCGATACACCAGTCACCAATCTCACTTTGGCCGAAGCGCGCAAAGTATTTCTTGGCAACCGGCAGTATTGGAGCACAAACATCCCGGTAGTCTTGCTTATTCGTGCACCTGTCGCTCGAGAGCGAAACGTAGTGCTAAAGACCATCTACCAGATGTCTGAATCCCAATTCAAACAGTATTGGATAGCTAAAATCTTTCGTGCAGAAGCGGCTTCTGCCCCCAAAGTAGTCTACTCCAATGATATGGCCAATGAGCTGGTGACCGCGATTCCCGGTGCGATCGCTTTCATTGATGCCCGAGATGTCCGATCAGGCGCAAAGGTGCTTCGTGTAAATGGTTATTTGCCAGGAGAGCCGGGCTATCCACTACGATGAGCAGTACGCGTTTGCGTCTGTCACTGAGGCATCGCCAATCGCTGCTGTAACTGTTGAAATCGTGAATCGGAACGAATCTCGTCGAAAGCCGGCTCGATTTTTATGTAGGTGAACTTGCTGTCGCGCTCGTTATAGGCCTGCTCCAGTGAAGTGAGGGCCTGTTCCCTCTCTCCGAGCCGCGCATATATTTGTGCGAGGTCGTAGGGCGAAACGTAACCTTGTTTGGACACTTGTTTCAAACCTTCCAGCCAACTTTTTAGTACTCCGGCGTACCCGGATTGTGCATAATCCGCGCCGATTGCCGCCGCGAGCTCAGGATTACCTGAAAGCGTCAACACCTTTTGCCGTTCGGCAACCGCTTCCCTGTACATTCCGCTTTGGGCATATGCTGCCTCGATCGCATGCTGTGCCGGTACGAAGTTTGGATCCATATCCAATGTTTTTTTAAGTTGTTGGATAGCGGTTTCGTATTGCCGCGCAAAATAGAGCTGCCGCCCAACGCTCGTGTTGATGAGAAGTGAAAGCGGATCGAGCTCTTGCGCCTTCTTCAGTTCCGTCCTTGCTTCTTCAGAGCGGCCCAACCTCGCTAGAAAATCGCCGTACCAATGGTGAGCTGTCGCGGAATTGGCATTAAGCTGGATCGCACGTTTGAATTCGGTTTCGGCACCCGGCCAATCCCAATCGTAACCTTCCCGGACGAGAGCCAGCGAGATGTGTGCCTCGGATAGCATGTCATCAATCTTGACGGCCTGCATGGCTGCCGATTTGGTCTTTGGCCACACTTGCTTGGGAGCAACATACCCAGAGTCGCCCAAAAAATTGTAAGTGTCGGCCAGGCCGGCATAGGCAAGAGCGTAATTCGGATCTCTCGCCACGGCTTGATTGAAATAATCACTTGCCTTTCTAAATCCTTCTTCAGTCCACTTATTCCAGTAATAAAGACCCTGAAGGTAAAGCTGATAAGCTTCCGGGTTCTCGGTATCGTGTTTGGCTAATTGTTGGGACTCCTGGCCGGTAAGCTTAGGCCGCAGGTTGTCATAGATCTCCTTGGAGATATCTTCCTGCACCTTGATGAGGTCAGAAACTTTCCGGTTATATTGTTCGCCCCATAATTCCGATCCGTCGGTTACACTGACCAGATCAGTTTGAATCGTTAGAGTATCTCCGCGTTGTGTAATCCTCCCCAATAGGACAGCGTCAACCTTGAGTTCTTGTCCAATCTTCTGCGCACTGACCTCTCGGCCTTTGTAGCTAAAAACCGTACTGCGGGCCATCACGCGCAGTTGCGGGACGCGTGAAAGACTGCTGATGATTCCGTCAGTAACCCCATCGGTGAGGTACTCGATATTGGGATCTGCACTCACGTTCGCGAAAGGCAGTACCGCGATGGAATGAATGCGATCAGATGCAGGTCCGCCCAAGAGTCGTTCGCGCAAGTTGCGCGGAGCCAAGGCCACAAGCAGCAGGAGCAATGTGCAACTGGCTACGGATCCAATGAACGTTCGTGTGCGCCACCAACTCTTCCGGCGTATCGACACTACTGATGTCGGAACACCGGCAGATTCAGTATCACGCTTGACGCGCTTCAGATCAGCTCGAAGTTCGGCCGCAGACTGATATCGCAGTCCGCGGTCTTTTTCCAGTAATTTGGCGGTGATCCAGCCAAGATCTGGGACCAGATCAGGATTCAACCGCAGGGCTGAGACTGGCGTCCGATTCAGGATTGCTTCAAAGACGACAGCCGTGGTTCCGCCCCCGAATGCAAGGCGCCCCGTCGCCATTTCATATAACACTGCACCCAGCGAAAAGAGATCGCCGCGTGGGTCGAGTTCTTCCCCGCGGGCTTGCTCAGGGGACATGTACGACACCGTGCCGAGCGCGACTCCTGTGCTGGTTAAATCCTCTGTCGTTGCAATCGTAGATAGAGATGAAACTCCCACGCCTTCCGCCACCCGGCGCGGGCCCTGCACCAGCTTGGCCAACCCGAAATCCAGCACTTTCGCTTGTCCACGCCGCGTTACAAAGATATTTGCCGGCTTGAGATCTCGATGGATGATTCCAGAATCATGCGCGGCATCGAGGGCATCAGCAATCTGGATTGCAATCTCCAGGATCTGAGTGCTGTTGAGGGGCTTACCCGTGATGAGGTACTTAATGGTTTGCCCTTCCAGAAACTCCATGACAATGAAGGGCTGACCTTCCCATTCATCGATTTCATGAATGGTGCAGATGTTGGGGTGGTTGAGACCAGACGCAGCGCGGGCCTCACGCTGAAATCGCTCCAAAGCTTGATGATCTCGGACCAGCTCTGCTGGTAGGAATTTCAGTGCTACACTCCTACCCAGCCTGAGATCCTGGGCGCGATATACCACTCCCATGCCGCCGCCACCCAGCTTTTCCTCGATACGGTAGTGGGAAATGACTTGGCCAATCATGTGCGACCAGCGGAGCACGCAATGTTAGGCTGCTCGCAATAGGCAAGTCAATGCGATATCGGCAGGTTGACCACCAGGTGGGTGCCCCTCGTCTCCCGGTTTTCAAAACAGCCTGCCCTGAGCGAAGTCGAAGGGGGGATTCCTGGGTGGAGCAGCGCTTCAGCGCTGCGTTAAGTATTGGCGCGGATCTTCACCGAGTCATTTCCAACCTGTATCGGGGCGAATCCGCGCCCATCCGTGGCCTGAACTTCCTATTTGCCGTGTCCACGGTCTCGCCGTTGTCGACAAACGGACCGTGGGGCAGCCTCAGTTATTTTTGCTTTTGGAATCTGGAAAAGCTTGGGCCAGCCCCCACCCGCGCCCTTTTTGCTGTCTGCGATAGGATAAGTGAATGAGGTGGTCATGGCACAGATGACACCGGAAGTTTCCAAGCTGCTGGAACAAGCATTGTCGCTGTCGGTTGAAGAACAGGAAGCGTTGGCAGACTCCCTGATTTCCAACCTGAGCGGCAAGGTGGATGGGGGCGTACAAGCGGCTTGGGAAGCTGAGATCGGGAAGCGAGTTACAGAGCTGGATTCGGGCAAGGCCAAGACCACTTCATGGGCGGAAGTGCGCCGACGGAATATGGCGAAGCTGCCCCATGCCAAAATGTAGGCGCGAGCGTCCCGCTCGTGCGAGGTTTGACACCGTTACGGACCATGTAGGGAGGGACGCCCTTGTCCGTCAGGCGGAGCAAAGCTCCGCAGAAATTCCTGTCACGACCGGCTGCTCTCAAGTCGATGCTGAAGTGGATCGCGCTTTGGCGAGAAAAGCGGCCTCGGCGGCTTCCCCGTGGCGTTTGATTCCGGAAAGGAAAAGACCACTTCATGGGAGGAAGTGCGCAAGCGAAATCTGGCGAAGCTGCCCCATGCGCACTAGTGCTGCAGAGTTTCACGAGGAATCCGCCGCCGAATATGTAGGCGCGAGCGTCCCGCTCGTGCG
>QIAR01000753.1:0-2076 GCA_003225595.1 Acidobacteriota bacterium
GAGGGAGGTATTCTTGGTGAATCCAGCCTTGCAGACTGGCGATGTAATCCTGAACCAGTCGACTGCGGTGCCCCGGCAAACGGTCCCACACCACCAGCAGCGGCAGACGCAAGTGTCGAACCAAGGCTTGCAGAAAGTCCAGCACTTGCGCCTTCTTCACGGCACCGGGATACAGGCGAAAGTAGAAGTTCCACACTGTCAGCCCGGCGGCCACCGACAGGCTCTTCCAGTTGAAGTTGTATTGCAAAACCGGCGTTTGCCCGCGCGGCGCCCAAGTGCGGCAGCGATGCGGCCGTTGGCTCAGTCCGCTTTCGTCGATGAAGACGAGAATGCGCCCTTCGCGAAGCGCTTTTTTTTAATCGCGGGCCACACCTTCTTCTTCCACTGCCGGATCTGCTTTTCGTTGCGCTCCCGTGCCCGTCCCGTGGGCCGTTGCGGACTCCAGCCCAGACCGACCAGGATCTTCCACACATGCCCTTCGTGGTAGCGCACGCCAAATTCTTGCGTGATCAGGTGGGCTACGCGCGGGCAGGTCCACAACGGGGTTTCATAACCCAAGCGCTCTGGACCTTGGAGCAGCAGGGTTTGCAGGCGCTGACCGTCTTTCTCGCTCAAGCGCGGCTTGCGGCCCGCCCGTCCGGCTTTCCGCAGCGCGGACTTGCCCTGGGCTCGATACTGCTGCACCCAGCGGGCCACGGTTTGACGAACCACCTTGACCTGGCGGGCAATGGCAGACTGATTCTCTCCTCGTTCCAACAGGCGAATGGCTTGGAAGCGGCGTTTCTCCAGGGCATCAAAATCGCGTCGTACTCCAGCAGGGTTTCCCATGCCTGATTGGATGCAGCCAATTGGGAAAAGTATCGCTATATTATGCGAGAGTCAAATGCCGTATACCGTGCCCAATCGGGCGTAGGCCATGGCAAAGTTCGCGTCTAGCTCCACGGCTCGGCGGTAAAGCGGGATCGATCCGAACTCATCCCCGATGCTGTGCTTCGCGTCACCTAAGGTGAAGGCCTTGAGTGCTTCTAATGACGTCGTCGTCGCCTCCTGCAGTGGCTTATCAAACTTGCGGATTGATGCCAAGGATTCTCCAAGCTTGCTGCGCAACTGTCCTGCCGCCTGATCGATAGCTTTAAGAACATGTTCCTTGCTGTCCGCCTGTGCTTGTACCTCCCCCAGTGTGTCGCCGCTGCTGGCGTTCACTGCATCCAGTGTGATGACGTATTGGCTTCCCAAGGTGGCAATCGAACTCGCCAACAGCACTTTCACACCCCTCCGCTGGCAGATTTCCCGCCCGATCTCGCTGGTGATCCGCTCTCCGGGAGACTTTCCCATCAGCTTCAACGTCTGCCGCGCTCTTTCATCAGGAAGCACATTCAAGAAGGGAGACTGTCCCAGCTCTACCGCCAGAGCCTTTCTCAAGGTGTCATCGAAAACAGGGTCGCCGGTCGTATTCACGAAGTCGGCCAGTACGATCGTGTCTTTTTCTGTCAGCGGCTTTACTGAACGGGAGCGGAAGTAGAGGCCACCGGCGATCAGAGCCGCGACAACTAGCACTGCGGCGGGAACCAGAGTCTCTGTTGGAGGCAACAGCGAACGAAGTGCGCCGGGGACAGTTGGAAACCCGGCTGGCGAACTGCGTGGGTATCTCCAGCCGGGCAAAAGGAGAATCGTTGACCTACTGCAAGGATTGCATGAACTTCTGCTCGCACATCCCGGCACTCCTCAATGGATCGCGGTCTTTGACCGAGTCTGCAATCAACTGTCTTACTTCGAGCACCCACTGCAAATCATGGTGGGAAGGCGGAGCATGATGCGGCGCATCATGAGGAACCGGGGCATCTTGTGGAAGGGGTACACGACCAATCCGAACGATTGGGAGTGGACGTGGCGTCACTGGATGCAGCTAATGTAGAGGATGCTTCAGAAGAGAGTGTTGAAGAACTCGCCGACGCCGATCAGGCTTTGGAAGCCGCAGCCGTGGAGGGCATAGAGGACGCTGCCGACCACCCAGAAAGGTCGGCCCACACACATATCGAGCAGCCACGGGCGGAGGATGTTCCACCAAAGCCCGGC